>JALRJW010000213.1 GCA_023268955.1 Aliarcobacter sp.
TGCTTGTAATAAGTCACCTTGAGCAACTCTTGTTGGTAAACCTGTTGAAGGACCACCTCTCATTACGTTGATTACAACTAATGGTACTTCAGCGATATAACCTAAACCTAAGTTTTCTGCTTTTAATGAAATACCAGGTCCTGATGATGCAGTCATCGATCTAACCCCTGACATTGCAGCACCAATAGCTGTACAAATTCCTGAAATCTCATCTTCCATTTGGATACAAGCTTTACCTCTAGCTGGTAATGCAGATGATAATACGTGCATAATTTCAGAAGATGGAGTAATTGGGTAACCACCAAAAAACTCTAAATCTGAGTCTAATGCTGCTTTCGCAGCTAATTCGTTTCCTGTAGATATTAGTTCTCTAGCCATCAATTCTCCTTACGCGTCTTCGTCTAAAATTCTATAGTTATTTTTAATAACTCTTTCTTTTCTATCTTTTGCCTCATCACTTAATTTAGCAAACTTAAATTCTTTTCTATCAGCAACATAAATAGCAAAGTCTGGACAAGCTAATTCACAATCTGTACAACCAATACAAGATTCAGGGTGAACAACAGTAATCATTGAACCTAAAGTTGAATGAACATCTTGTCTCATTGCAAGTACACCTGCAGGACAAACAGATACACATTTGTCACATGCTTTACATCTAGTCTCATTAGTCCATACAGGAGTATTAGCTGGAGCTTCCATATTTGACATAATTTCCCCTTATTATTTTATCAATATCAATATTTGAATGACTCAATTATTATTGTCAAATGATAGCCTATGTTTAATGGATTTTAAAATTAAAAACTAATATTTTTTTAGTTAATTTTCTTATTGTTACTATATGATACAAGATTAAATTGCTATGCTGGTGCTATACAAAACATACTATTAATTTATAACATTAATTTAAGATTTTATTTGTTTGCATTGGATACAATATCAAAAATAAAAAGGATAAAATTGCTTTTATATCAGCCTAATAATGGTTACTGTTACAATAGTGACACTCATTTTTTGTACTCATTTATTATAAAAAACCTTGAGAAGTTTAAAAATATAAAAGGTGAATTATTAGATATAGGAAGTGGTAGTGGAATTTTAGGTTTGTTAGTAGCAAGGGATAATATAAAACTATCTTTAAATCAATGTGAAATTCAAAAAGTGTTTCAATTCTTAACAAATTTGAATTCAAAGAATAATAAAATAATAAATAAATTATATGAAGGATCATTTTTAGATATAAACTTTGATAAAAAATTTGATATGTGCGTATCAAATCCTCCTTTTTATCATAGTAATGTAGTTAAAAGTGAAAATACCATTTTAAATATAGCTAGATATAGGGATTCTTTGCCTATTGAGGATTTCTTTGCTAAAGTTTACAAAGTATTAAATCAAGATGGAAAATTCTTTTTTTGTTATGATGCTAAACAGATAAATGAACTTTTAATCTCATTGACAAATCATAGATTTAATATTGAATCTATTCAATTTGTTCATCCAAATTTAAATAAAGATGCCTCTTTAGTTATGATTTATGCTAAAAAAAGCTCAAAATCTTTAACTAAAATTATGCCACCTTTAATTATGTTTGATAACAATGGTGAATTTAGAGAAGAAATAAATGATATTTACAAAAAAAGTGCTACACATAGTATAAAGGTTGATTTAAATGAATATAATTAAAAAAGAGGGATTTGATTTTGCCTTTGACCCAAGTGGTTGTGATACTTGTGCTGGAAATTGTTGTATAGGTGATAGTGGTTATATTTGGATAAATAAAAACGAAATTGAAAATCTTGCAAACCATTTAAATATTTCTATAGAAGAATTAGGATTAAATTATTTAAGAAAAGTTGGTTACAAATATAGTTTAAAAGAGAGACAACTTGCTAAAGATAATTATGCTTGTGTATTTTTTGATTTAGAAAAAAAATGTTGTTCTATTTATGAAGTAAGACCAACACAATGTAGAACTTTTCCATTTTGGGATTATTTTAAAGAAAACAAAGAGGAGGTATTTAAAGAATGTCCAGCTATAAAAGAATTATAATATCTTCGATATTAAGTCTAAATCTTGGATTAAACCTTTTTGCTAATGAATTAAAAATTGCAAAAGATGATATACCTTTATATGAAACACAATTTATTTTATTTGCTTTAGAGTATGAAGACAAAGGTTATGTTTTAAATGCAAAAGATATGTATAAAAAACTTTATGAACTTAAAAAATCAGATGAGTATTTATTTAAATATCTTCAAATGAGTGCTAGATTAAATGATTTTAAAACAATTATAAATGAAGTTAAAAATATTAAAACTGAGAATCTTGCAATTCTTGAATTATACGCATATGCTTTATCTATGAATAAGGATTATAAAAAAGCAGTTGAGGTCTTAGAAAAAGTCTATGTAAACAATAAAGATGAAAACATAGTTTTAGGTTTAGCAAATTTATATGAAAACAATTTAGATCAAAAACAAAAAGCTATGAATTTATTAGAAAAACATGTTTTAGATGATCTAAATTCAAAGCTTACCCTGAGACTTTTAATAATGTATGAAAAAAACAAAGAGTTTCAAAAGGCTTTAGATTTACTTAAAAAACTCTATGTTGCTAATAAAAACTCTAATCCGATTTTTTTTGAAAGAAGTAAAAAAATATTGGTAAGTTACTTTTATAATATCGATCCTAAAGATGGAATTTCTTTTTTTAAAGAACATGAAAAAGATAATATTGATATAATAGTTAGTTTTTATAAAAAGCTTGGTGATTTAGATGGAGTTTACAGTTATTTAAATAATGGCTATAAACAGACTAAAGATCTAAATTATTTAGCGCAAATTGCTATGTATGATTATGAAACAGCAAAAAATAAAGATGATATTTTAGAAGATGTTATAAAGAAATTTGAAAAAGTTTTAGAAAAACATGAAAATGCTGTTTATCAAAACTATTTAGCATACATACTAATTGACCATGATATTAATATCGATAATGGAGTAGGGTTAGTTAAAGAAGCATTAAAAAAACAACCAGAAGACATTGCCTTTTTAGATACTTTAGCATGGGGTGTTTACAAGCAAAATGATTGCAAAAAAGCTTATGATATTATGAAAAGTATTGTTGATAAAATAGGAATACAAGATGAAGAAATTAAATTTCACTGGGAAAAAATTAAGGAGTGCAGTAAGTGATATTAGATGAAATAAATAGAAGAACATTAGAAGATTTAGAAAAAAGAAAAAAAGATTTTCCTTTAGATTTATTAGGAAGAACTTTATCTTCAAATCCATATAGTCCAAGGGATGTAAAACCATTTTTAACATCAACTAAAGATGAACCTGTAAGAATTATTGCTGAGGTTAAAAAAGCTAGTCCAAGTAAAGGTGTTATTAAAGAGGATTTTGATCCAATTGCAATTGCTCAAGAATACAGTGCAAATGGAGCAAATGCTATTTCTGTTTTAACAGAGCCTCACTATTTTCAAGGAAATTTGGAGTATTTAACAGCAATTAGAAGATATGTTCCAACTCCACTTTTAAGAAAAGATTTTATTTTAGATAAATATCAAATTGTTGAAGCATTAGTTTATGGTGCTGACTTTATTTTACTTATTGCAAAATCACTAGGAACTAAAGAGCTAAAAGAGCTTTATGATTATGCTATTCACTTAGGTTTAGAAGTTTTAGTTGAAGTTCATGATAAAGAGGATTTAACAAAAGCTATTAAATGTGGAGCAAGTATTATTGGAATAAATCACAGAAACTTAGAAACTATGCAAATGGATATGACTTTATGTGAAAAATTAATTCCACTTATTCCAAATGGAAAAATAATTGTTGCTGAAAGTGGTGTTAGCAATACTGAGATTATTAAAAATTTAAGCTCAATTGGAGCTGATGCTTTCTTAATTGGAGAGCATTTTATGAGAGTACCATCAATAAAAGAAGAGTTGAAAAAATTCAAAAACGCTTGTAACTAAATTAAAACACACAAGGAAATATCATCATGGAAAAAATTGAAAACAAAGAATTAAACAAAATTTTAACTGAGTTAGAAATTGATTCATTTTCTTCTTTAACTGAATCAAAGTTTGAAAAATTATTAAATTTATTTGATTTAAAATTATCTGAAATCAATTTAGTTGATGATAGATTAAATAATGATTTAAAAAAAGCGCAAAATCAAATTTCTTCACTTGAAAGTAATATTGATGAAATTATTAGAGAAGAAGTTGCAAAAGTAAAAGTAGCAAATCAAGAAATTATCATGGAAACAAAAACTAATTCTGTAAATGAAATGCTTGCTAATATTGCCCACCAATGGAGACAACCATTATCTACAATTAGTTCAGCAGCATCTGGTTTAAGTATCCAAATACAATTAGGTATTGCAAAAACTGAAGATGTAAATGAGTCTTTATTAAAAATTATAAATTTTACTAAGTTTTTATCAAATACTATTGAAGATTTTAGGGATTTCTTTAAAGAAGATAAAGAACTTAGAAAATCAAATATTCTTGAAATTGTTCAAGATACAATAAATATAGTTGAATTTTCTTATCAGGATAATTTTATTGAAATTGAAAATAATTTAAATGATGTGAAAAATAAGAGCTTTGATTCATTAGTTTATAAATCGGAATTATCACAAGTATTTTTAAATATTTTCAATAATGCAAAAGATATTTTGATTGAAAGAGATATTGATGAAAGAAGAATAATTATTAATTATGAAACAAATGATAAATTCAACATTATTAAGATTTATGATAATGCTGGAGGAATAAAATTAGATTATAAAAATAAAATTTTTGATGCTTATTTTACAACTAAACATAAGTCAATTGGAACAGGTATTGGATTGTATTTGTGTAAAAAAATTGTTGAAAAAAATTTAAGAGGTTTTCTAACAATAGAAAATATTGATAGGGTAATCGATGGTAAAACTTACACTGGGGCAGAATTTACAGTTAAAATTCCAAAATTGAAAGATTAAATCATTAAGTTCTAGTTTTTAAATAAACTAGAACCAACTCTAATCATATTAGATCCACATGCAATAGCAAGTTCAAAATCTCCACTCATACCCATAGAACAATATTTAGCCCCAAGTGGTTTTAATTCATCATAGATTTTCTTTGTAGTTTCAAATGAAGCTTTAATTTCATTTCTATCTTCACTATGAGCACCAATACTCATTACACCTTTTAGTTTGATATTAGGGTAGTTTTCAAGTATAGTTTTATATGTTTGAAGTGCAACTTCAGGCATAACTCCTGCTTTAGAATCTTCTTTAGCAGAATTTATTTGAAGTAAACAAGCCATAGTTTTGTTTTTAGCTTCTAGTTTACTATTTAATTCTTGGGCTAATTCCAAAGAATCTAATGAGTGCATTAACATAGGATTTAAGTCAATAAGATTGTTAATTTTATTTTTTTGCAATCTTCCAACAAAATGCCATTCTAAAGGTAAATCATTTAAATCACTGCTTTTTTCTTTTAAATCTTGTACTTTATTTTCTCCAAATGCTCTTTGGCCAACTTCATATAAAGCAGCAACATCTTGGCTTGTTGAATATTTACTAATTCCAATAATCTTTACGATATGGTGTTCTGAAACTCTAAGTCTTGCAGCTTCAACTTTAGTAATTAAAGTATCTAAATTTTTTGTAGCTTGTTCTTTTGTAATCATATATTATCCATTTATAAAAATTCTATTTATGTCGTTGTATAAACCAAGAAGCATTAATCCTGCTAAAATAACCCAACCAGCTATTGTTAAAGCAACAAATACTCTATCGTTTGGTTTTCTTCTAAAAATCATCTCATAAAGATTAAAGATGATATGTCCACCATCTAATGCAGGTATTGGAAGAAGATTTAATACTCCAAGGTTTACTGAAATTAGTGCAGTTATCCCAAGTAAAGCTATAATGCTTGATTGACTAGCATCTGAAATTACTTTTCCAATACTTATAACTCCACCAACTTCACTACTTGGAATAATCCCTTGAACTAATTTTTGAACACCTTGGAAGATAAGTGTTGATGCAAAAACAGTTTTTTCATAAGCATAAACTATTGATTCAGTGATACTTAAATCTAAGTTTATTATTTCAGGTGCAGGAGCAATTCCTATCATTCTTTTTTTAATATTCTCTTTAAAAATATTTTGAGAGTCAGAAACTTTAGGACTAATAACTTTACTTATTAATTTTCCATCTCTTTTAATATAAAACTTTAAAGCTCCTGGAGTTGAAACAATAGTTCTTCCGATATCATCCCAAATCTTAATTTCTGTGTCATTGATTCTTAAAATCTCATCATTAATCATAATTCCAGCTTTTTGAGCCGGTGAATTTTCAATTACTTGACCAACTTTTGGAGCTATTGCAGATGCTCCAATAATTGCTATTGCAAAGTATAAAATAGCAGCTAATAAAAAGTTAGCAAAGGGACCTGCAAAAAGTATAATAATTCTTTGCCATGGTTTTTTGTTGTTATATGAATCATCTCCTTCTTCTTTTAAAGAAGGGTCTGAGTCATTTTGTCCTTTCATTTGAACATATCCACCCAAAGGAATTAAGGCAAATTGCCATGTTGTTCCCATCCATTGTTTAGCAAATAATCTTTTACCAAAACCAATAGAAAAAACATGTACTTTAACTCCAAAGAATCTTGCAGCTAAAAAGTGTCCTAATTCATGGAAGAAAACTAAAAAAGATAGTACGAGTATAAATGTAATTGCACCCAAGATTTTAAACCTTTAAAATTAAATTTTAAAATAATCCCTAGTATATTCATACCCAGAGTAAATAGTTAAAACTACTGCTAACCATAATAAAGCAGTTGCAAATGGCCAATTCATAATTAAAAATCCAATTGCAATCATTTGAACAACAGTTTTAACTTTTCCTGCCATTGTTGAAGCTACACTTTTACCTTCTCCAACAGCAACAACTCTAAGTCCTGTGATAAAAAATTCCCTTGATAGTATTAGAAAAACAGCCCAAGCACTTGCTCTATCAATAACCATTAGACCTAAGAATCCAGCTAAAATTAACATTTTATCAGCTAGTGGATCAAGTATGCTTCCTAGTTTTGTCATTTGATCCCAAGTTCTAGCTATGTATCCATCAAAAAAGTCTGTGATTGAAGCAATTACAAATATTAAACCTGCAAAATAATCAAACCAAGATGGATGCCAAGAAGAGAATAGATGACTATCTCTTCCTATAAAAAACCATAACATTAATGGTGCTAGAAATATTCTAAAAAGTGCTAAAGCGTTAGGTAGATTTAAAGATTTCTTCATTATTTAAATGTTGTTCCACCATCTACGATTAAAGTATGACCTGTAATCCAAGATGCATCTTTAGTACATAAGAAATAACATGATTGTGCTAAATCTTCTGGTTGACCAATTCTATTTAATGGAGAGTATTCAGCTGTTTTAGCTTTAACTTCTTCATAGTTTGTAAATGCTTTAAGTGCATCTGTATCAATAGGTCCACCCGAAACAGCATTAACTCTAATACCCATTTCACCTAATTCAGTTGCAGCATATCTAACCATAGCTTCAACAGCTGCTTTATTTGTTCCATGTCCTGAATAGTTTTCAATATATACTAAGTTTCCTGTTGAAGATAGTGAAACAATTGAACCACCACCAACTTTTTGCATTCTTTTTGCAGCTTGTTGAGCACCACAAACAAAAGCGTTTACAGTTGCTGTGTAAATATTGTTTAAACCTCTTGGTTTTAATTTCATAAATTTACCATAACCACCAACAACAGCTCTACCATAAATCATAGCATTAGAAATAAAGAAATCAATTCTGTCAAAATCTTTGTCAATTTCATCAAATAACTCTTTTGCAGTTTCAGGTTCTAAAATATTATATGGGTAAGCTTTACATTTTACACCAAATTTCTCTTCAACATCTTTACAAATATCTTCAGCAATTTGACCATTTGAATTATATGTAAAAGCTACATTAATTCCATTGCTAGCAAATTTATAAACACACTCTTTCCCTATACCTTTTGTACCACCAGTTACTACTAGTGTTTTTCCTTGCATTTCATTGTTCATTATTTTATTACCTCGTATTTTAATAAAGTTTGTTCTAGTTTTTTCATAGTTTCAGAACTTGGATTTGTTAGTGGAAGTCTAAACTCTAAAGTATCCAATAATCCTGCTATATACATAGCAGCTTTAATTGGGATAGGGTTACTTTCACAGAATAAAACATTGTTTAATGGATATAAAAATTCATTTAACTCTCTTGCTTCATCATATTTACCTTCATTTACTAAATCTACTAATTTAGATTTTAGGTTAGGTAAAATATTAGCAGTTACAGAAATGATTCCTTTAGCTCCTGATGTTAGCATTGGAAAGTCAATTGCATCATCACCTGAAACTACTACAAAATCTTTTCTTTGAGACATTAAAGAAATAGCTCTTTCTAAAGAACCTGTTGCTTCTTTGATAGCATAAACATTTGATACATCATCAAAAAGTCTAATTGCAGTTGCCGCTTCTAAATCAACTCCAGTTCTACCTGGAACATTATAAAGCATAAATGGAATTTCAACAGAGTTAGCTATTGCTTTATAGTGTTGGTATAAACCTTCTTGAGTAGGCTTATTATAGTATGGAGTAACAGACAATAATCCATCTGCACCTACACCTTGAGCATGCAACGCAATATCACAAGCTTCATGGGTAGCATTTGAACCAGCTCCAGCTATAACCTTTACACCAGTACCTTTACAAGCACTAACGGCAACTTCAATACACTCTTTGTGTTCACTGTGAGATAATGTAGCACTTTCTCCAGTTGTACCAACAGGAACAACAGCATTAATTCCTTGAGCTATTTGTCTCTTTATCAAAGACTCGTATTTTTCAAGGTCAACTTTACCATTTTTAAATGGTGTAATCAATGCTGTCATTGAACCGGTTATAATATCCATATATTTATCCTTCCTTATTAATTACAAGATCTTCTAGTTCTTGTCTTTCATCAACATTTACTGTGTGTTTAGAAAATGTTTCTAAAAAAGCCCAAAAGCTTTCTTTGGCTTCTTTAGAAATATTTGTCTTTCTTAGAACTTCTTCCATACAGCCAAGCCATTCTCTTCTGGCTTTTTCTGTAATAGAAAATTGTTCGTGGGTTTTCATCATATCAAAGTGTCCAACAGTTTGCGTATAAAGTTTTGGTCCGCCAGCTGCTTCAATGAAAAATTTTACATTGTGGGCTTTAACTTTTTCAAGTTCTTGCTCATCTTGTGGAAAAAAGTTACCAATATCACTATCAACTACGATGTCATAAAAATCACTAAATAGTTTTTTTAATCCCTCTTCACCCATCTCTTCTAAAAAAATTGGCTTTGGATATTCAAAATCTGGTTTTTCTCCAAAATTTGTTTTGGTAACTTTGTAATCCACTTATTTCTCTTCTTTTTTCAAGATCAATGTTGTAGAGTTTTTCTTTGTTAGATATTTTTTTGCAACTTCTACAATATCATATTTTTTCAAGTTTTCAATATTTTTTTCATATTCAAATAGAGGAGTTGTATTTCCTCTAATAAAATATGAACCATACAAAGATGAAACACTGCTAGAATTTTCTAAAGAGAAAATAAAATCAGCTTTTGTGTTGATTTTGATTTTTTCAATCTCTTTATCATCAAACTTTCCTTCTTTGATAGTTTCAATGATATTTAAAATCTCTTTTTCAATATCTTTAGCTTTTACACCTTCATTAGCAACAGCTACAAACATGAATACACCTGGATCAATTAGTTCAACATTGTACGCATAAATTTGATTAGCTAATCTTTTTTTATCAACTAACTCTTTTTGTAAAATAGAACTTTTCCCTGAACTTAATAATTCACTTAAAGCAGAAAGTTTAACTTGATCTTCATGCTCATAATTTGGAATATGATAAGCCATTGCTAACATTTCTACTTGTGAATCTTTATAAATAGTTGCTTTTCTTTGTCCATCTTGAACAGGTTCAACCATGTGAACTGTTGGAATCTCTTTTGTATTTTTAATATCTTTAAAATATTTTTCACTTGAAGCAAAAACTTCTTCTTTTGTAATATCACCAGCAACTACAACAATTGCATTTTTTGGTTGATAAAAAGTACTGTGAAAATCTTTTATATCTTCAATAGTCCAGTTTTGAATATCACTCATAAAACCAATTGGAGTCCAATGATATGGATGATACAGGTATGTATTATTAAAAAGTCTGTACTGTAAATATCCCATAGGGTTATTGTCAGTTCTCCATCTTCTTTCTTCTGCTACTACATCCCTTTCAGGTTGGAACTCTTCATCTTTTAGAGTTAAGTTTTGCATTAATTCAGCAAATAATTCTAAAGATTTATCCATATTTTTAGATGAAGATTTGATGTAATATTTTGTATAGTCAAAAGATGTTGAAGCGTTATTCATACCTCCAAAACCTTTAACAATTTCATCAAATTCTCCAGCTTTTAAATTTTCAGTAGATTTGAAATTTAGGTGTTCAAGCATATGTGCAATACCTGATTTTCCCATAACTTCGTTTCTACTTCCAACTTTATAAAAAATATTTGTTGTAACTACATTTGTGTCATTTTTCATTGGTATCGCAACAATCTGCAATCCATTTTCTAAGTTTTTTGTATAATATTTTGGTAGAGCATTACTACTCATTAAAAACTCCTGTAATAAGAAGAAAATTGAAAAAATATAAAGTGATAAAATCTTTTTCATTCTAAATCCTCCTAATATAAATTTTAATCTATTATTTTAAATCAGCACCTATAACTTCTGATATGTGCATGTAACCATCTTGTTTCATAAGTTCTAAAATCTCTTCATTGATTTTTCTAACCATTGAAGGACCTTCAAAAACTAAACCTGAATAAGTTTGAACTAAAGAAGCTCCTGCTTTTAATCTATCATAAGCTTGTTTTCCATTTGAAATTCCACCAACAGAGATTAAAACAGTTTTTCCAAATAACTCTTTAGCGATTTCTTTAAATAAATTATATGATTTTTCAGTTAAATCAGAGCTGGCAACTTCATCATAAATTTTTAGAGGACGACCAACAATATCAACCACCAAATGACGTGG
>JALRJW010000298.1 GCA_023268955.1 Aliarcobacter sp.
CGGTGTAATCACATTACAGGTCATCATTATCCAGTAAGCCCACCAATAAGGACCAAATGCCCTGTTTACAAAAGCATATTGTTCATAAACAACACCAGAATACCAGGCAATAAATAGCTCTGTAATATAGGCAATACCTACAATACAATCTTTTGGTTTAATGCTTTCAATTGAATCAAATAATCTTTCTAAAACACCTAGTTCATCATTTACTTCAATTCTAATACCTTGAAAAGGCAAAGTTGCAGGGTGAAGTTTCCCTTTATGCATTTTTTTTGCTATAAATTCACTAAGCTCTTTTGCAGAACTAAAAGGTCTGTTATTTACAATTAGTGAAGCTAATTTTTTATACTCTTTAACTTCTCCGTAATCTTTAAAAACCCTTTCAAGTTCAACGCTAGAATAAGTATTAACAACAAATGAAGCATCTAAAGTCTGATTTTGATCCATTCTCATATCTAAAACTTCACTATTAAAACCAAAACCTCTTTCCTCTTTGTCTAACTGCAATGATGAAACACCAATATCTGCTAAAATACCTTTAATTTTATACTCTTGAAAAGATTTTAGTACATGTTCAAAGTTGCCTTTATTAAAAGTTACCCTACTTTCATACTCTTTTAGTCTATTAGCGCTAAAAGCCAAAGCTTCATCATCTTGGTCATTGCATATTAATTTAACATATGGATTTTGAGCCAAAAGACCAGAACTATGCCCTGCATATCCTGTGGTGCAATCTATAATATATCCATCATTGATTTCACTGAAAGTTTCTAAAACTTCATTGTACAAAACAGGTATGTGGGGTATATTCATTAAAACAGTCCTTATTATAATTAATATATAATACCAAAAATAATATTTAAGGCATTTTAAAATGGTAGACAAAGCTATAGTAAATCAACTTACAGATCTTTCTTTAACAATGTTTAGAAAAAACTTCTTTGGTATCTATCATGGTGCAATCTCAGCTAAGCTTGATACAGAAAGCTTTGTAATCAATACCAGAGATGCTATTTTCGATGAAATGTCTTCAAAATCTTTTTGTGAATTAAACTTAAACAAACAAGATTACAGATGGAATATAGCAAGTATAGAATCATATGTTCACTCATCAATATATTCAAATATTCATGAAGCGAAATTCATAGCATTTGGTATGCCTATTTATACAACAGCTTATACATTAGTTCATGACAGAATCAAATTTGAAGATTATTTTGGTGCTACAACTTTTGGAAGTTTAGAAGTTTATAATCCTGGTGATTTTAAAACTTGGTATGATAGAAATTCATTAGAAATAACTAGATATTTAAAAGAGTCAATTCATAACACAATGATAATAAAAGGTATAGGAACTTACATTTACGATAGGGACTTAACAGAGCTTGTAAAGAAGGTAGCTATACTTGAAAACTCTGTAAGACTTTTGAGTACAAAAAGCAGTTTTTAACCAAAAATTACTAAAAAATAACAAATTATTGCTTTTTTATTGAATTATAATTAAAAAACCCCCATTTTTAAAGCTTTTTTAAAGGTTTGATAGTATAAAGTTTATAAATTTATTTTTAATTAAGGAGTTCTAGGTATGAACAAGGCAGAATTTATAGATGCAGTAGCAGAAAAAGCAGGATTATCAAAAAAAGATGCAAAAGGTGCAGTTGATGCAGTATTAGATACAATTACAGATGCATTAGCAAAAAAAGAATCAGTTAGTTTCATTGGATTTGGTACTTTTACTACTTCTGATAGAGCAGCAAGAACAGCAAAAGTTCCAGGAACTGATAAAACTGTTAACGTACCAGCTACTACAGTTGCTAAATTCAAAGTTGGTAAAGCATTAAAAGAAGCAGTAGCTAAATAATTTTATTTAAAACAACTTCTCTAAAGGATGGCATATGTCATCCTTTTTTTATGCCTTTAATTTTGGGATTATTATTTCTGTTACAACTCCATTTTCACTATTTACTAGATTAATATTTCCTTCCATTGAATTTTCAATAATCATTTTAGACATGTAAAGACCTATTCCTGTTCCATCTGACTTATATTTTGTAGTGAAGTATGGTTCAAAAACTCTTTTAATAATCTCTTCATCTATTCCACCTGCAAAATCAATTATATTAATTAGAACATTATCTGAATTTTCACTAACTAAAACATCAATTCTTTTATCATCAATTTTGTTATCTTCATATGCATCATATGAATTTTTAAATATATTTATAATTACTTGCATTAATTCATTTTTGAAGCTAACTAATTTAATATCAGCGTCACAAATCAAATTGATTTTAAGATTTGGAAATCTATATGTGTTTATAAAGAAATCTATTGTATCACTAAAAAATATTTTTAAATCAAATTCTTGTTTAGCTTTATCTGGATTAAAAAAGTTTCTAAAATCATCAATTGTTTCACTCATCTTCTGAATAAGGTTATCACTTTTTGTAAAAAACACTTTAAAAAACTCAGGATCTAAATTTTCACTATCATATTTAATATTAAGATTAGTAATTAAGCTACTTAAAGCATTTAAAGGTTGTCTCCATTGATGGGCAATATTTCCAATCATTTCTCCCATTGAAACCATTTTTTCAGACTGTATAATGATTTTTTGTTGTATTTTAATTTCTTCTTTTAATCTTATTTTTTCGTATATTGAAACTATTTTGTCATAAAGTTTGTTCACCAAAATTGGTTTAATTATATAAGCATCAATATTCAAATCAACTGCTTGAATTATATATTCACTTTCTGTGTTAGCTGAAATTAAAATAATTGGTTGATCAGGATTGTCTTTTTTAATTTGTTTTGACATTTCAATACCATTAATACTAGGCATATTTATATCACTGATTATAATTTGGGGTTTATGCTCATAATATAATTGAAGTGCATCATTGGCATTATTTGCTGCATACACATTTTTAGATATTTTACTTAGAAATACTTCTAAACTTTCTAAAGCTAGTAAATCATCTTCTACTATTAAAATTGAGTCTAATTTTATCATTTAATTACCTTTTAGATTTTAATTATAAATATTTCCTTTTTAAAGATAATATTTGAGCTACATTTGATATTCTTTTGGAAATATCAACTGAATATTTACTATCATTTATTAATGAAGTTGCCATTGAACTATCAATCATATTATTTCTAATTAATTTATCAATTTTTCTATTTTTAATATAATCTATTTTATCTAGTCTTCTTTTAGATTTTTCCAACTGTTCATTATATTCAGCTTTATTCTCGCTGTTTTTAATTTTATCTATAAGTACAATCATACTTGCGATATTAATTCTTAACTTATTATATTGTTTGTGGATATTTATATTTGGGCTTTTAAAATATTTATTTATATTTTTTTGTAAATATTTTACATCTTTAACAGCTTCAACTAAATCTCTGCAAGCAAATTTAATTTTTGAGACTTCCCTCTTTTGATTAAAATCCATGTTTTGTTCATATATTGTTGCATAATACATAATATCACTATATAAAGATTTTATTTTTTTATTGTAAAAATCATCAACATCTGTTTGTATAAAATCATTTTTTGATTTTATAATCCTACCTAAATGATCTTTACCAAAAATATCATGTCTGTGTAAATTCAAAGAATGTGAAATAACTTCTATTGAATTATCATAAAGTCTTTCTAGCTCTTTAATTAAGGCAATCATTGCAATATTTGGTATATCTTTATGGTTGTGTTCAAGATATATTGATTTTTCAACATTCTCATCTATAGTTTTTATAAAAAGTGTTTCTAAAAATTTTACAAGTTTTGAGGTAAAAGGTGCTACTAAAATTACACCAATGATATTAAATAGAGTATGAAATATAGCTAATTGCATAATATAATCATCCTTTTGAAGTCCTACAAAATTTGAGATTTCTAAAACTAAACTTGCAAGTTGATTTAAAAATATTATTGCAAAAATAGCCGTAACAAAATTAAAAATAAAATGTGCAACAGCTAACCTTTTACCATTTTCATTAGAAGCTAATGCTCCCATAACAGCAGTTATTGTTGTACCAATGTTTGCTCCAATTGCAAGCTCTAAAGCGTTAATATAGATTATTTGATTTGTAGCTAATGCTGTAATTATTAAAGCTAATGTTGCACTACTTGATTGAATAATAATAGTTGCAAACATTCCAATTAAAACATATACAATAAGTCCTAAACTACCTTCCATGGCAAAACTAGCTAAATTTAAACCCTCTTTTAAAGTTTCAAATCCATCTTTCATATAATTAATACCTAGAAAAACAAAACCTAATCCCATTAAGATAAAACCAAAAGCATTTAAAGTTTTATGTGATGTAAATTTAAAAATAACACCAAATATTAACATTGGCATTGCAAATGTAGAAATATTTATTTTCACACCAAAATAGCTAACAATCCATGCAGTTGTAGTAGTTCCTATATTTGATCCAAAAATTACACCAATAGCACCACTTAAACTAATAAGTCCTGCACCTAAAAAAGATATAACAATTATAGATATTAAAGATGAACTTTGAATCACAGAAGTCGTCAAAATACCTGTAGAAATAGATTTAAATAGATTACTAGTAGATTTTTCAATAATATTTTCAAGATATCCCCCTGAAAATCCTTTAAATCCATCTTCCATAAATAGCATACCAATTAAAAAAATAGAAATCCCAAAAACTATTATTTGAAAATTGTTATTTAAATATAGAAGTGCAAATATAAATATTAAAAATACGATAAACAAGACTTTTTTAAGCACTCTAAGCCTTTAAATTATGATAATAATTGATCAATTTCTTTTTTCAATAAATTTTTATCAAAGGGTTTTCTACAAACATAATTACTTAGTTCAGTGATATTTTCTTCTAAATTATCAATTTCATCTGAAATAACAATCAGTTTTGAACTAATATTATTTATAATATCAGATATATCTTTTAATTCTATATTAGATAAATCCATAATTACAAGATCATAATTGTTATTTTCTAAAGAATCTTCTAATTTATCAAGACTATTAATTTGAGTTAATTCATAACTTTTTTTCAACTCTACTGCAAAATGCATGAATGAAATTGGATCTTGATTTAATAGAATTATTTTTTTAATCTCTTTTAAACTTGTTACTATATCTTTATCTTTTATTTTAGATTCTAAGTGATTTACTTTATTGGTTGAAGTAATTTTTTTCTCTACATCCAAACTATTTTTGTTTCTTGGTATAAATTTCTTAATATTTGAATTTGAAATAGATGATGCTGTTTTAATATTTTTTGATAAAATAACTGTAAATGTGGTTCCATAACCTTCTATACTTTCAACAAATATATCTCCATTTAACATTTTAGATAATTCTTTACAAATTGCTAATCCTAATCCAGTACCACCATATTTTCTATTAAAATTTCCATCACCTTGCTTGAATCTATCGAAAATATTTAAAAGCTTATCTGAACTAATTCCTATACCATTATCTTTAACTACAAGTTCAAATGTATTTTCATCTAAACTTTTTCCACTTAGTAATATTTCTCCATTATTTGTAAACTTAATAGCATTACTTAATAAATTTTTAATAATTTGTTTAATTCTAACAGCATCACTTATGATATCATCCAAATTATCATCTAAATTTATAAGTAATTTAACATCTTTACTAATGATTTGAGGCTCAAATATATCTTTCATTTCATCGAATATATCAATCATGCTCACATGTTCAATCTCTAAATTTAATTCACCTGCTTCAATTTTAGAAATATCTAATATATCGTTAATTAAATATAATAAATCATTTCCACATGAATTTATAATTTGCAGATTTTTAACTTGTTTTTCATCAAGTCTACCTTGTTTATTTTTCATCATAACTGATGAAATAACATTTATTGAATTAAGTGGTGTTTTTAATTCATGACTCATATTTGCTAAAAATTGATCTTTATGTATATTAGCTTGCAGTAAATCATTCTTTTGTTTTCTAAGTTCAGTTCCTAATTCTTTTAATTTTCTACTTCTTATTTGTAAATCTAAAAGCATACGATTTAAAGCTTTGGATAAAATTCCTATTTCATCTTTATTATCTTGATATGGAATTTTAGGATTTTTATTTTGTCCAATTTGATTTGCAACTTCTGTAAGTTCACTTAACATAATAGTTAATCTATGGCCAATTAAGTATGATAATACCGTAGATATGATAATTTCAACTATAATTATAAAATAGGTAAGGTTTTTGTTTTCTTCTATTAGTTTATAACTATTTGTAACATCAAATATAATAAACATAGAACCTAAATGATAGTCGTAATCAAAAATATCTTTTTGAAAAATTATATAGTTTTCACCATTTATAGATATTGGTTTTTTATTTCTAGTTTCAAGTATACTTTCAATACTTCCATGCTCAAAATTATATTTTGTAGTTAAAATATTACTTTGATTATCTAAAACAATAATAGTATTTACATAATCTAACTTATCACTATTAAGAAAAAAATTATCTAAAGTGGCTGTATCTTTTATACTAAGTGGAACTTTAATAAGCTGTTCTAATAAATTAACGTTAGAATCAATAGATTTATCAATCAAATTATTTGTTGAATTCTTTATAGCCATAAAATTAATTACAACAATTAATAAAATAAAAAATATCTCTAAAAGAACAAATGAAAGAATAAATCTATATTTAAAAGTCATTGAATTACTTATTTTATATTCATATTTCTAATTACATCATAATCGCTAGTTGTAGTTGAAATAAAGTTTTTTATACTTAATATTGATTTTAAATCTTCAGGCATATTTATGAATGCTTTTTTAATTTTCTCAATATCTTCTTTATTCATTCTTGGATGATATGCAATAGGATGTGAAGGATAATCAGCTGTTTTATAGACAATATTTGTATTTTCTTTATCACTGTGATTTTTGAAATTATTATAGGTTCTAATTATACCACCGCCAACATAACCTATATCTCTAGCAATACCTTTATAAACAGAATCATGTGAATTTACATATAAAATCTTTGCTTCTTTTTCTAAATCTAAACCAAGTTTTTCTTTTAATTCGTATTTAGTAAGTAATGTTGCCGCAAAAGCGTTTGGTGCGGGAAATAAAAAAGTTTTATCTTTTAAATTCTCTTTTGTTAATTCTATATCTTTATCTTTTGCAACTAAAATACCAACAATATTTTTATTAGATCGAACTAAAGCGTTATAGTTTTGTTTATTGTTAGCAATTATAAAATGATAAGGATTCATATATGCAAGGTCATAATTACCATTATAAAGTTCCTCTTCAAACATAGGAATAGAATTTTTTGTCTTAAAAACAATATTAAGACCTGTTTCTTGTTCTAAGTACTCAGTTATTTTTAACCATTTTTGAGAAAGTTTTAAAGGACTTTGTTGTGGAACTACCCCTAATATAATTTCCTTTGAAAATAAGAAAACTGCCAAAAAAGATAAAATCAAAATTTTTTTCATATGTAGTTCCTAGTAAAATAATTTTTAAATTTTATCCTTATTTTATTTAAACTTGATAAAAAACATTGAAATCAATAAATCTTAAAAAAAAACATTTTTTTAAAAGTGTTACTTTTCTATATATTTTTTAAAACAATAATAAAATGAAACCTTATTCATAGGTTTTTATTAACATTTTAATCTATAATTGTTCCATAAATTATATATAAGGTCTTAAATAATGAACGAAAACATTAAAAGAGAAAAATCATTATCAATGACAATGTTAATGACTCCTGATAAAGCTAACTTTTCTGGGAAAAATGTGCATGGTGGTGAGATTCTAAAAATGCTTGACCACGTTGCTTATGCATGTGCTGCTAGATATACAGGTAATTATGCTGTTACTTTATCGGTTGATATGGTATTATTTAAAAATCCTATTAAAATTGGTTCTTTAGTAACTTTTCATGCATCAGTTAACTACACAGGTAGAACTTCTATGGAAATTGGTATTAAAGTAATTTCTGAGGATATTAAAGATCATACTATTAAAAATACTAACGTATGTTACTTTACTATGATTGCAGTTGATGAAGACGGTAACACTACTCCTGTACCTAAATTAGAATTAGAAACAGAAGATGAAAAAAGAAGATATAACGACGCTATTAGAAGAAGAGAGTTTAGAATGTCTTCAAGACACGCTAAATAATTTAAAATTAGCTATTAAAAAAGGGGAAGACGAAAATCTTCCCCTTTTTTTATGTTTTATAAACAAATTTAAAATCTCAAAACTTTTATTAGTTATGAGATTTTGATTCTATAAACTCTTCATAAGAACCTTTAAAGTCAATAATACTTCCATCAGCTTGTATTTCAATAACTCTATTTGCAAATGCATCTAATAATTCCCTATCGTGTGAAACACAAATACAAGAACCAGCATAATCAAGTAAACCTTCACCTAAAGCAATAATTGCTTCTAAGTCTAAGTGGTTTGTAGGCTCATCTAAAATCATAAAGTTTGGTTGTTCTAACATAATTTTTGAAAGCCACATTCTATGTTTTTCTCCCCCTGAACAAGAATCAACTTTTTTCTCTTGTTCTTGACCGTTGAATAACATTCTTCCTAAACAGTTTCTAATTTCATTAATATCGGCATCTCTATCAAATGATCTTAACCAATCATATAAAGTCATATCACCTTTAATAATATCAGTTGCATTTTGAGGGAAATATCCATTTTGAATAGTTGCTCCCCAGTGAATTTCACCAGCATCTGGTTTAATATTTTGAACCATTATTTCACATAATGTAGTTTTACCAATACCATTTGGTCCAATTAATGCTACTTTATCGCCTTTATCAATGAAAAATGATACATCATTTAAAACAACTTCACCATCATATGATTTAGAAACATTTTTAACACTTAATAATTCTTTACCAACTTCTCTTTTTTGTCTAAATATAATAGAAGGATCCCTTCTTGAAGATAATTCAATTTTACCAATATCAAGTTTATCAAGTTGTTTTTGTCTTGAAGTTGCTTGTTTTGCTTTTGAAGCATTAGCACTAAATCTAGCGATGAATTTTTCAAGCTCTTCTTTCTCTTTTTGTTTTTTACTAACATCAGCTTGTTGTTGTTTAGCTAAAACTGTTGAAGCAATATACCAATCATCATAGTTACCTGTAAACTCTCTAATTTGTTTATAATCAACATCTAAAATATGCGTACAAACAGCATTTAAGAAGTGTCTATCGTGAGAGATAACTACCATCGTTCCTTCATGGTGTTGAAGCTGATTTTCCAACCAACCAATTGTTTCAATATCTAAGTTATTCGTAGGCTCATCTAAAAATAATACATCAGGTCTTGGATATAAAACTTGAGCTAATAAAACTTTAAATTTATCTCCACCTGTTAATGTACTCATTAAATCAGTATGAGAAGAAGAAGGGAAACCTAAATCTTCTAAAATTTTAGTAATTTTTACATCATATTCATAAGTTGGATCTTCTTCACAACAAATAATTTCTAATTCAGCAAGTCTATCATTTACTTCATCAGTAAACTCAGGACTCAAATATAACTCTTCTTTCTCTTTTACAGCGTCATATAATCTTTTATTTCCTAATAAAACTGTATCAAAAATTGAATAATTTTCATAGGCAAATTGGTTTTGTGATAAAGTACCAACTTTTTTACCATTTTGTACTTGAACTTCACCCTCAGTTGCTTCTTCTTGCCCTGAAAGAATTTTCAAAAATGTTGACTTACCAGCACCATTTGCTCCAATTAATCCATATCTTTTACCAGTATCTAATTTAATATTAATTTCTTGAAATAAAACTCTAGCACCATAAGCTTTTTTAAGATTTACAGTTTGAACCATCAATTAAACCTTTTTTTAGTTAATTTTTTGTGATTATATCTAAATATTTCTAGCATAAGATTAAAGGACAAAATTATCAACCTTTAAATATAATAAAAAATTAAATTAACATAAGGTTAGCTATGAAAAAATCAATATTTTCACTTTTACTTATTTCATATACATTATTGTTTTCCCAAGAAACCAATATAATTGATAAAAAAGAAAACAACAACACACTATCTTTAGAGTCATCAGAAATTGAATTTGAAACAATTACAATTTCATCAAGTGAAGCTTTTGAAAAAATGACATTAAATAAAGAAATTTTTCTTATAGATATAAGATCACCACAAAAAATAAAATTAATTGGAAATATAATTGATACTGACCTTTTTATTTCTTATGAAAATTTTAATCCTAAAAATTACAAATTTGAACAAAACAAATATTTCTATGATGAATTAAAATATGAACTAATCACGAAAAATATAGATTTCGATAAAGAATTGATGATTATAGACAACTATGATGATAATATTTTAAGAAAGATATCTAAACATTTAAATGAATTAGGCTTTCAAAAAATATATATTATAAATGACGGTTTTGAAGGTTCAAAAGCTAAATTTGGTAAATTTAAAAATCAAAGAGTTGTTAGTGGTTGGAAAAATAAAAATAATAATTGGGAACTAAGTGAATATAAAAAAATATTCTGGTCACCTTGTAAATACAGTTTCCTTTTTGAAGAAGAAGATAAACTAAAATGCGAAGATAAAATTTTAGAATGCCCACAATTAGAAAATAACTCAACACTTCCTTCAATGCCTGAAAATAAAGATTATTTCAATAAAGATGAAACGGAAGAATTAATTAAAATTTTAAATAAAACTAGATAAAAGTTTTAAACTTTTATCTATAATTCAATATTAAAAGCAGCTTTTGCTATATCATCCGGTGACATTAAGTTATCTGTATCATAACTCTTAGGATTTCTGATATCTATAACTCTCTTTTTTAAATCATGCAAATTATATTTGATTAAATTTTTTATAAGAGTTTCTGTAATATTTCCCTTATTTAATTGATTTGTCTCAATCATTTGTTCTATTGCATTTTTAAGATTTTCTCTAGTATTTAAGTATTTTTCTTCTTCAGGTGTAACAGTCACATAATCCTTATCTAAAAAATTCATAATTGATTCACCTGTATATTTATATGTAGTTACATTTTTATATACAAATTTTTGATATCTAACCATGTCTATTCTAACATTTGTATAAATATCTCCATCAATTTTATCTATACCATCTAAATCTGTTATTGGATTGTGTGAACAAATAAAATCACCTTTAATATAATTAGGTGAGTGCTTTAAACTTTGAATGTTGTTATGAATTACAATAAAGTTTCCATGAACTTCTTTAGGTGCACCTTTAAGTGTTTTTAATTCATTTTTTAAACATGTAAAATCATTGCCAACAAATCGAGGAGATCCTTCTAAAGTTACAAGCTCATTATCACTTAAATCAAATTTACCATCCACTTTATTGAAAACAACAGGCAATTTTGATAAGTTTGCCAATTTACCAGCTAAATTAACTGAACCTTTGACATTGATCTCATTTTGCTGATTTAATTCAAAGTTTTTGATATTATTTTTATTTAACCACTTTATGATATCTTCTCTTTCTGTTAAATCAACTATTGGTTTTCTAACATGCTCAATAACATCTCTACCTTTGTAGGAAAAACAGTTTTTATCTTCAATTTGAGATTTATTTAAATGATTAAATCTCATATCTGTATAAAAATTAAAACCTATATGATCTGATATATCATCAATCTCTGTTAATGGATTTCCTTGACAAAAATAGTCTTCACTTATACTTACAGGACCACCATTTAAGTTTCTTAATTGGTTGTTAGAACAATTGAAATATTTTTCAATAAATTGAGGACCACCCTTTAAAGATGTTAGTTTATTATTAGAGCAATCAAAATAGTCTTTTATAGTTCTAGGAACACCTAGTAAAGAGTCTATATTATTGTTAGAACAATTAAAAAAGCCCTGAACTTCTTTAGGGCAATATGATAAACTTCTTAATAAATTGTTAGAACAATCAAAATCAAATACTTTATGGGGTGCATCAAATAATGACTCTAATTGATTATTAGAACAGTTAAAATCTCTAACTACAGTATGTGGTGAACCTTCTAAACTAATTAGACTATTGTTTGAAATATCAAAATATCCCATAATCTCTTTAAATTTAACAGGTAAAACTTTTTCCGATAAAATTCCATTTAAGTTAACATTTCCGTTTACTGTAACACTCATATCATCGTTCAAAGTGTAATTTGATATATTATGTTCATCTAACCAAGCTTTTATTTCTTTAGTTGTATTCAATATTACCCTTATTATTTTTGGTTATTTTACGATATAAAAAGTTATTGTAACATTAAATTTATGGTCTATAAACTTTTATATTTGTATAGTTTTCAGAATCTCTCAAATATTGCCCATGAAGTTGGCTTAAAATACCTTTTTCACAATAAAGAAGTATCTCTTTATCTTTTGGCAACTTTTTAATTTCATTTTTAAGTTTAAAAAACGGGATTTTTAAAGTTTCACAAGAAGCAGAAATGCAATCATCATTTTGTCTGATATCAATTAAAATATTATTGTCATTTACACTATTTACAACTTCAAGTTGACCAATTTGAGCAATATCAAGTTCTACCTCATCTACATTAATTGTTTTTGCATTAGCAATAGCATTTTCTAAAACAGAGTAATCAAATCTAGTAGCCTCTTTTTCCATTCTCTCATAAGAACCATGGGTAACAGGATTTTTTGAAATAACCCCACAGTATTCAGGCATGCTTTCAGCAAATTTTCTTGTTCCTATATTTTCAGCAATTGAAATAATATCAGGTTTATTCATACTACTAAGTGGTCTTAATACTAACTTTTTAGTTGCTTGGTCTATAAGTGCTAAATTTCTTAATGTTTGAGAAGAAACCTGCCCTATTGCTTCTCCTGTAACAATTGCATCGATTTTTAAATCATCAGCTAATTTTTCAGCAGCCATTAACATTAATCTTTTTAGAGTTACACCCATATATGTTTCATGGGTAGATTTAAATATTTCAGTAACTACATCTTCAAAAGGAATAGAAGTCAATGTTACTCTATGAGATGAACCAAATTTTTGCCATAAATAATAAGCAACCTGTTTAACACCAATTTCATGGGCTAAACCACCTAAATTAAAAAATACAAAATTTGTTTTAATTCCTCTTTTCATCATTAAATAACTAGCAACGGTAGAATCAAATCCACCTGACATTAGCGATAAAATAGTTCCTTGAGTTCCTATTGGAAAACCTGATAATCCACTTAATTTTTCTGTTGTTATAAATAATTGGTTATGAATAATCTCAACATTAACTCTAACATCAGGGTTTCTTAAATCAACACCTTTAGCGTCATTATGAGCTAACATATATCCACCAACAGTTCTTTCAATATCCATTGATGAAAAAGGATGAGTACCTGTTCTTTTACATTTTATAACAAAAGTCTTACCAACTATTTTTTCTCCCCATACACTGTTTACAGCCTCTTTTATTTGGTCTAGTGTATCAATTTTATTGAACTGAGTAGTTTCTAATATAAAATCAATTCCAGGAGTATCAATTAATCTTTGTCTAACCATATCAACACACGATACAGGTGTGATAACTTCTAATTTATCAGAAAATTTTTTAACAATCACATCTTTAGAAATTTTTCTAAGTATCTGCAATAGATTGTTATATAACTGACTTACCATCTGTCTTTTAGCAGATGAACCCTTTATCATAATTTCAGAAAATAGTTTTAATACAAATTTTTGAGTCTCTACCTCATTTTCTAACATTTATACAAGCCTTACTTTTAATTAAATAATATTATATCATAAGGAAAGTAAAGGTATAAATAGTAAAACAAGACTTTAAATAAAAGGATTGAAATATGAAATGCATTTTAAGTATAGCAGGAAGCGATAGTTGCGGTGGTGCTGGTATTCAAGCAGATATAAAAGCAGCCCAATATCATGGAGTTTATGCATGCACAGCAATTACAGCAGTTACTGCTCAAAACACTATTGGAGTACAAGGAATTGTAAATTTAGATGCTTCTTTTGTTGTTGAACAAATTAAAAGCGTAATGGATGATTTTAAAATAGATGCCATAAAAATAGGAATGCTAAGCAATCATAAAATAATTGATGCTGTTTATGAAACCCTAAAAGACACAGATATACCTATTATTTTAGACCCTGTAGCTATTTCAAGAAGTGGATTTAAATTAATTGATGATGATGCAGTTAATAGTTTAAAAAAACTATTTGATATTGCTTATGTTGTAACTCCAAATTTTTATGAAGCAAAACTATTTTTTGGTGTTGAAAAATATAGTGATATTTTTGATGTAGAAAAAAAATGCAAAAATATTTTATTTAAAAATTTAACCCAAGAAAGCTCTTGGAACAATGATGTACTATTAAATGAAAATGCAGAGGTTAAAGAGTTTAAATCTGTAAAAGTTCACTCTTTAAACACCCATGGAACAGGTTGTTCTTTCTCTTCTAGTTTAGCAAGCTTAATTGCTTTAGGTAAAACTTTAGATGAAGCCATAGAAATTTCAAAAAAATATATTCATGATGCTATAGAATATGCTCCTGATTTTGGAAAAGGAAGTGGTCCAATTAATCATATTTTAAATCAAATTACAAAATAACAATACAAAACAATCTCTAAAATTCATATACTTACTTTAAGCTAATAAGCATTCCTACTAACTGCTTATTAGCAAACTTAAGCAAAAGATATTGTCATGAAAAAGATTTGGATTATTGGTGCTAGTAGTGGAATAGGATTAGAACTTTTAAAGCTATGGTTGAAAGAAGATTATTTGATTATTGCTAGTTCAACTAGTATTGAATCTAATCCACAAGCTATGGAGTTGCAAAAAAATAATACCCAAAGATTAAAATTAGTTAATCTTGATGTGACTTGTATAGATAGTATTAATAATGCGTTTAATGAAAATATTGAATTTCTGAACTCTATAGATATATTCTTCTACAATGCAGGTGTTTATGAAATTTCAAACACTAACAATATCCAAATTAAAGATTTTGAAAACATGATGAATATCAATTTCTTAGGTTTTATTCGAGTATTAAGTTCTTTACTACCTCATCTAAAAAAAGATGAGAAAAAAATTGTAGTAAATGGAAGTTTAGCAAGCTATTTTGGTTTGCCAAACGCTGGAGCATATGGTGCTTCAAAATCAGCTTTGTTAAGTTACTGCCAATCAATTCAACCAGAACTAATAAAGCAAAATATCCAATTGCAAATAATTAATCATGGATTTGTTAAAACTAGACTTACCGCAAAAAATCAATTTGATATGCCACAAGTAATGGATTCTAAAGACGCAGCTATAATCATTAATAAAAACATTACTAAGCCATATAGATTTGAGATTAAATTTCCTTTTATATTATCTAATTTTTTACAGTTTTTAAGTTTGCTGCCATACAAAATAAGTCTAGCTATTACTAAAAAAATGATTAATTAAAAAAAGTAGGTGAACCTTTGAAATCGCAACATTTACTTTCATACGGGATAATAGGAATTCCTGTTGCGTTTTTAGGTTTGCCTATTTTTATTTATTTGCCTACATACTTTGTTCAAGATTTAAAAATAGATTCACTTAGTGT
>JALRJW010000122.1 GCA_023268955.1 Aliarcobacter sp.
AAAAAGAAAAAAGTCATCATTGTATTTTAAAAATCCACTTCCCCTAAATGAACTATGGATTTTTGGAAAATTACAAAGTTGAGCGATATTTAGCATATTATATTTCCCGTACAACTTTAAAAATGGTGTTCCAAAATTTTGCGTTCCATATTCATCTTCATATTTTAATAGCCCGTAATTTAAACTATCTTCTATAAAGTTTTTCATAGTAGGATTTTCTAAAACATTTTTAAAAGCTTCACTTCTTGAAACTAAATGATTTTTTATAAATATACATTTTTCATATCTTATTACTTGAGCAGAATCAAAGTACTTAAAATCTAAAAACTCTAAGCTATGATTTATTGTATCTTCACAAGGATTATTAATATATTTTTTCAGATAAGTTTTTATTTGATTTGTATCTAAACTTTCAGTATTTATTAAATACTTTAAAATCACAAACTCATAGGGCCTTTTTATAGGTAATAAATATGAAATAAATCTAATGATTTTTATAAAACTATCATCTTGAATCAAATATTTTAAATCAATATCTTTATACTTTTTTTCAACTTTCGCCAAAAATTCAATATATGATTTACTATCATCTATAAATTTTAGAGCATTACTATTTTCTTCCATAAAATACAAATCACTTAATAATGGAATTTGATTATTATTCGTTTCTTTTAATGAAAAATAGTACTCTTTTAAATATTTTAAAGCATTAAAGTTCTGTGAATCTAACTGCGATAAAACAGAATTCTTTGATATTTCATCCATGCAAATAAAACAATTTTGTAAATATGCAAAATCATTTAAAATAGCTAATTTAATACTCTCTTTATCAATAATATTTTCACCTAAAAGTGCAGTTGAGACTAAAAAAGATTTTGTGTGATTCCCTATAAAATCAAGTACTGTTAAAAACTCTTTGTTTTTATATTTTCTCAATCCTCGACCAAGTTGTTGAGCAAAAACTATACTTGACATCGTTGGTCTTAAAAATAAAACAGTGTTAATATCAGGAATATCAACTCCTTCATTAAAAATATCAACTGTGAATATTACTTCTAAATCATGATTATCATCTTGCAAGTTTTTTATAGTTTGAACTCTTTTTTCAATACTATCAGCGCTACTTAAATATGTTGATTTTATATTTTTTGTGTTAAATTCATCACTCATAAATTTTGCATGCTCAACACTTGCACAAAAACCTAAAGCTTTTCTTTTTTCACCATCAAAACCATAGTAATTCATTTTTTCTATTATGTAATCTGTTCTTTTATTTACACTTAAAATCTTTGATAATTTTGCTATATCTTTTATATCAATTTCTTGGTAATCAATACTTGCTAAATCACTTATTCCAAAATAATGAAATGGTACTACAAGCTCATTTTTTAGTGCATCTTGCAGCTTAATATTACAGGCAATATTATCATCAAAAATCTCATAAATACTATTTCCATCCATTCTATTTGCAGTTGCTGTAAGTCCCAATAAAAACTTAGGTTTAAAATAGTTTAAAACCTTTTTATATGATGGACTTGAACAATGGTGGGCTTCATCTATAACTATATAATCAAACTCATTCTCATTGAAAATTTCAAAATTTGATGAAATGGTCTGTATAGTAGAAAATATATAGTCTTTATTGACTTCTTTAGTATTTCCAGTGAATAAACCACAAGATTTACTAGTAATTTCCTCAAATAACTTTTTAGCATCAAGTAAAATATTTTCCCTATGAACTATAAACAAAACTCTCTTTGCATCAAAATTTTTAATATCGATAGCACTAAGTATTGTTTTTCCTGAACCAGTTGCAGCTATAACTAAGGCTTTTTTTTCATCTAAATTTCTTAGATATTCTAATCTCTTTAGCGCTTCTTTTTGCATAAAATTTAGCTTTATTTCTTTTTTGTTCTTTTTAGGTTTAAAATCTACTTTTTCAAAAGAGCTTTTAACAACTGCATACTCTTTTAAAAACTCATTATCTACAAAAGTTGCATCATCAAAGAGTTTATAAAACTCTGCTTTAATAGTTTTATAATATTCATCATCAAAGCTTAGTTTTGATTTTACATTCCACTCAATATTTGATTTAAATGCACTTGAAGTTATGTTTGATGAACCTATTACAACTTCACTATATTCATCAAAATCGAATATATAAGCTTTAGAATGGAAACCTTTTTTATGATCATCACAATCATAAATTTTAAGGGTAATATTTTCAAAACTATTTAAAATCTTCAATGCTTTAACATCTGTAAAATATAAATATGTTGATGTTAAAATTTCACCTTTAATATTGTTTTTTTCACAATATTTAAGTGTATCAAACAAAAGTTGGACTCCGCTAAAATTTATGAAAGCAACATTTATATAAAATTTATTGCAAGATTTAAATGCAGTTGTTAGATAAGTGTAAAAATTCGAATTTTGTGAATTTGTTATTAAACTATTAAAACTGTTTGAATTATTCAAAAATAAAACCATCCCTTAAAGGTACTTTTCTTGGCTAAAGACAATACAATATACTATCTAAAACTAAATGATATTTTGGATAAAGAAACATTAAATTTCATATATATGAATGAAGATTTAAATTACTATTTTAGTGATGATTTTAGCCCCAAATTTTATACACAACTAGCTAGATGCGGTTTTTTATCAACTTCAATATTAGAAGATAATAAACAATATTTACTACCTGAAATGCAATTTGAATATGCTATTTTAGATTTTGAAAATTTAAATATTTCAAAATCAATTAATAAATTACTTCAAACTGCAAACTACAAATTTACAATAAATACTAAATTTCAAGAAGTTACAAACAAACTTGATTATTACCATGAAAACAATTGGTTAAGTGATAAATATAAAGATACTATTGATTATATTTATGAAAATCCCACAAATGAGATTGAAATACTATCTGTTGAATTATCAGACAAAAACAATAACCTAATAGCAGGAGAAATCGGCTATATCATAGGTAAAACATACACTTCTCTAACAGGTTTTAGTTCAAAGCAAAAAGAGTATAAAAACTGGGGAAAACTTCAAATGGTACTTTTAGCTAAGTTTTTAGAAAAAGAAAATTTTGATTTTTGGAATTTAGGACATCCGTATATGGAGTATAAATTTGATTTAGGAGCATTAAAATACTCGAGAATTGATTTTCTTAAAAGATGGTTGATTTCAATAAATAAGTGATTGACTTTAAAAAGTGGTACTCCCTATACGATTCGAACGTATGACCTACGCCTTAGAAGGGCGTTGCTCTATCCAGCTGAGCTAAGGAAGCTTTATATCAAGGTTAAAAAAAGCCTTAAACAAAAAGTCAAAAAACTTTTTCTTTAAGGCTTGTTTTAGTGGAGCGGGAGACGAGACTCGAACTCGCGACAATCTGCTTGGAAGGCAGAAGCTCTAGCCAACTGAGCTACTCCCGCATCCGTGAAGTGAATTATAAAAAATAAATACTTATAATTTGTTTAAATTTAAACTTATTTGTCTTTAATATTCCTATTAACTAGTAATTTTAAATAATCTTCCATATTCATATTGTTTAGTTTAGCTAATTTTTCTATTTTTTTCATTTGTTCTTCAGTGAACACTAATTCAATTTTCATTTTTTGTTTCTCCAAAAGTAATCATAAATATTATCAAATAAAACTTATAATTATTTTAATTTTTTATTAAAATTTGTAAAATATGTGATGTTTTTTAAAATTTTGATGTGTTTATGGATAAGTTATCTTATTGCAGGTTTTATATTAAAATATTTTATAGAAATAAAAAAAGCCCTATAGGAACAATGTTATCATTATTCTTATAGAGCTTATTTAATGGTGCGGATGAAAAGAAATAAAAGACCCCTTTTTTTAAGAAACCTTAAATTCATTAAAATGATACTATAAACACCATAAAATAGGGCTTAATTAAACTTATTATAATTTATCATATTGTATAGTTTTACAGAGTTTTATATCTTTAGGGTAGAAATAGGTTAGAAAAAATGGCTTTACAGCAAACAAAAATTTTAAGAAAAAACATAAAAAAAGAATCAATTTTAAAAACAGATTTAGCAAAAAAATTAAATATTTCAGTTGATAAAATTAACGAATATATTTTAGGTGATGATGAACCTTCAATTCCTTTAAAAATTATTCCAAGTTCAAATGGATATGTTGAAGTTGAATATACAGAAGAAATTGAAGTTCCTAAATATGAAGGAGTTTTTTTCAATCAATTAAAAAATGGCGACAAAAGTTTTTATGTAATTTACAAAGATATTATTACAAATAAAAATATCACAGTTAAAATTGGTAATCAAAGCAAAGGTATCACTGAAAAGTATTGTTTTAACAAAAGAAATGAATTAGTTCAAAATATGAGAGTTGGAGAAACTCCTACAAAAGTTAGAAATAAGCGTCTTGTAAAAGAAGTAACTACTTTTGATATGGTTGCTTTAAAATACTTTGAAAATAGAAAACTACACCTATCTACAACAAACCATAATGATTTAGTTTCTAAGTATAACATTCA
>JALRJW010000130.1 GCA_023268955.1 Aliarcobacter sp.
TAAAAGAAAAAAACAAAAAAGATTTTAAAAAAGAGTTGCAACAAAGAATTCCAACTATGAATGAAAGAGAAAAAAAGTTTTATGAGAAAAATTTAAAACAACAAAAGGGTAATAGATGAAAAATAGAATCCTTTTGCTTGAAGATGATTTAACATTGAATGAAACCTTGTGTGAGTATTTAGACGAAAATGATTTTGAAGTTATTACTTCATATACAGGACAAGAAGCTTATGAACTTTCATATGAACAAAGTTTTGATTTATATTTATTTGATGTAAATGTTCCTGATATAAATGGTTTTGAATTATTGAGAAAACTTAGAGATGATGGAAAAGAGACTTCTTGTATATTTATAACTTCACTTAATTCTATGGATAATCTAGAAGAGGGTTATGATAGTGGTTGTGATGATTATATTAGAAAACCTTTTGAATTAAAAGAGATGTTAATTAGAATAAACACTATTTTAAAGCGTGATTTTTCAAGTAAAAAAGAGAATATTCAAATCTCAAGTGAGGTGCAATTTGATACAAAAGCAAATATTTTACTTTGCAATGGAGTGGATGTAAAATTAAATCAAAAAGAGTTGAAACTCTTAAAACTATTTTTAAAACATCCAAATGAGCTTTTAAGTCATGAAAGAATTTATGATTTTGTTTGGGAATATGATGAAGAGTACAGTGATAACTCTTTAAGAACTTATTTAAAAAATTTACGAAAATATTTAGGAAAAGATAAAATTGTCAGTGTTAAAAGACTTGGATATAGATTTAACCAAGAGTGAGACTAGAACACTTTTAGGTTTTATTGTTTTATATTCCATACTAATCATAGTTATTCTTAGCATATCATCTTTTGTGTATTTTAAATCCCAAAAAGATTTAATGCTGCAACAAAAAAGACAAGTACTTCAAGAGTATGCAAATGATTTTATGTTTAGAATAAAAGATTTGCATGTAAATTTTGACAAGTATCAATTTTATCCTAGAGATGAGAAGTTTAATTCTGCAATTTACGATAGTGATAAAACATTGATATTTTCTACATTAAAATCAAAAGACGTTGAATTTGATGAAGTTGCTTATACTTCAGGAAATCAAATACATTTTATAAATCAACCTGAGTCCTATTATTTAGGTGCAAAATATATTGTTATAGAAATACCTGATGATGGTATTTGGGAAAATAGGGTTATAAATCAAATAGCTATTTACTCTTTTGCAATGTTTATATTTATGGTAATAGTTGGATACTTTATGTCAAAGCTTTTTATAAAGCCTATGAAAGACTCGTTGCATTTGCTTGATAGATTTATAAAAGATACTACCCATGAACTTAATACTCCTGTTAGTGCTATTATGCAAAATATTGAGATGATAAATAAAGATAGTTTAGATGAAAAGACTATTAAAAAAATAAATAGAATAGAAATAGGTGCTAAGACTATTTCAAATATTTATGAAGATTTAACTTTTTTAACCCTAAAAAATAAACTTATCTCTCAAAATGAAAGATTAAATTTAAGTAGTATTATAAATCAAAGGGCAGAGTATTTTAAGTCATTAGCTTTAAGTAAGAAGATAAATATTGAACTAGACTTGCAAGACCTCCTCCAGCCCCAAACTGGCATTTCTCTGGACTATTGCTTCGGCTAATTTACAACTTTTTACACAGAGGAAGCGTATTGGAGTGTTAATGTATTGGATTAACTGGAAGTTGTTGGGAACACAACATCTGGAATT
>JALRJW010000144.1 GCA_023268955.1 Aliarcobacter sp.
ATCATTTATGATTGCAAAAGTTAGTGATACATTAATTCATGAACCATTTATAGTTGAATACAATACTCCCCTACTTCAAGCAATCGAAGGTTCAATGGAAGCTAAAACTTCAACTATTATTGTTAAAAAAGATAATACATACGGAATTATCACTGATTCACTTTTAAAAACAAAAGTTTTACTAGCTGGAAAATCTTTAGACATCAATGTCGGAGATATTGCAATATTTCCATTGATGACTGTTCACGAAGATGATTATTTATTTGAAGCACTAACTGTTTTAGTAAAAAGAAATATTAAAAGAGTTGGTGTAGTTAATTCAGCTGGTGAAATGGTTGGAAATCTTGAACAAATTGATGTATTATCGCACTTTGCAAATCATACTTATGTAGTTGATTCAAAAATAAGAAAAGCTAAAACAATTGATGATCTTAAAAAAGCAAGTATGAATTTAACTGATATCATAACTTCTTTAAATGCAAAAGGTGTTAAGGTTAATCATATTTCTAATTTAATAGGTCAATTAAATACAAAAGTTTATAAAAAACTTTATAGTTTAGTTGTACCTAAAGAGATTGCAAACGATGCTTGTTTTATTGTTATGGGAAGTGAAGGAAGAAATGAACAAATCATCAAAACTGATCAAGATAATGCTTTAGTGGTTAGAGATGGTGTTGATGTTGAACAATATAGACCATACATGGAACAAATAACAGCACATTTAATTGATTTTGGTTATCCTCCATGTGATGGTAATATTATGGTTTCAAATCCTTATTGGTGCAAAACAGTAAGTGAATTTAAAGCTGAATCAAGAAGATGGATTGAAACTCCTGAAATGCAAGATTATATGAATTTAGCAATTTTCTTTGACTCTTTTGCAGTTGCTGGAGATAAAAATCTTTTAATTAATCTAAAAGATGATTTATTTGAGAAGCTTCATGATAAAGACGTTTTTATGGCATATTTTGCAAAGGCTACTTTAGCATTTGATACTCCAAACACTGTTGCAAACTTTATGACAAAAGTTCATTATATAGATATCAAAAAAACTACTGTTTTCCCTATCGTTCAAGGTATTAGAAGTATGGCTTTAAGAGAAAAAATTAGAGAAACAACAACAGTTAAAAGAATAAAAATTTTAGTTGAAAAAATGTGTCTATCAAAAGAAAGAGCAGATGAGTTACTAGAAGCCTTTGATGTTGTAAATACTTTAAGATTAAAATCTCAATTAGAAAACCTAAGAGATGGCAAAAAAATTGATAATGAAATTGATACACATGGATTAGGCAAAATTGAAAGGGATTTACTTAAAGATTCATTTAAAATTGTAAATGACTTTAAAAAATTCATTTCACACGATTTTAAAATTGATAAGATAATGTAATGTTTAAAAATTTAATCATAAAATGGAAAAAAAGTAAGTTAAAAGATAAAAAATATGAATATCTTTTTGATGAAGCGCAAAAAGGTGAATATGTTTGCCTTGATTGTGAAACAACTGGTCTTAATCCAAGAAAAGATGAAATATTATCAATAGCAGCGGTTCATATTAAAAACAATAAAATCATAATGAGAAAAAGATTTAATGTTTTTGTAAAACCATCAAAAAAAATTGATGCAGAGTCAATTAAAATTCATAGAATAAGACCTGTAGATTTAGAAAATGCTGTTAGACCAAAAATTGCTATTTTAGATTTAATTGATTTTATTGGAAACAGACCAATCGTTGGTTATTACATTAAATTTGATATTGCAATGATTTCAAAATACACTAATAAGTATATCGGTATTTCTTTACCAAATGAAAGTATTGAAGTATCATCAATGTATTATCGAACGAGAAAAAGAAGCAGTGATTATGAGTTTATTGATTTAAAATTTGACACAATTATGAAAGAACTTGATATTCCAGTTTTAGGAAAACATGATGCTTTAAATGATGCAATTATGACTGCAATGATTTTTTTGAAATTAAAAGATTTAACCCCTGCTAAAACTACTTTTTACACAAACTAAAATTAATCTTAATTTTAATAATTAATAGTAATAAATTATAGTTATTTTATATAACTATTTTTTATTAACATTTTGTTAATAAAATTCAAAAATTACATATTTTTATCAGCTTTTATAAGCTTTCTAGTAGAAAAATAATGTATAATCTTCTTCGCAATTTTCAAAATGCTACTTTAAAGCTATAGTCTAGCTTAGAAATAGCTTTGAAAATCTCCTCAAACTAACCTTATGATATAGAAAGGACACACACATGAATAAGGAATTAGTAGATAGGATTGAAGCAAATCCTAAATACATTGAACTTGTTTCTAAAAGAAACAGTTTTGGAATTAAACTTGGTATTTTTGTACTAGTGATGTTTTACGCTTATATTTTAGTAATTGCGTTTAACAAAGAAATCTTAGCTACAAAAATTGGTGAATATACTACAATTGCATTTCCTATTGCTCTTGCTATCTTAGTTATTTCTTTCATCACAACTATTATCTATGTAAAAAGAGCTAATGGTGAATTTGAAAAATTAACAAATGAGATTAAAGATGATGTAAAGGATTTAATGTAATGTTAAAAATATTAGGTTTAATTGCATTATTTGCAATTGCAGCATTTGCTGCTGGTGATGCGAACTTTGAAGCTACAAAAAGAGATTTAAATGTTCCTGCAATTATTATGTTCTTAGTTTTCATTTTAGGAACATTAGGTATTACTTACTGGGCTGCTCAAAAAACAAAATCAGCTTCTGATTTTTATACAGCTGGTGGAGGAATTTCAGGATTCCAAAATGGTTTAGCTATTGCTGGAGATTATATGTCAGCAGCAGCATTCTTGGGGGTATCTGGTCTTATTTACTTAAAAGGTTATGATGGTGTTATCTATGCTGTTTCATTCCTTGTTGGTTGGCCAATTATTTTATTCTTTATGGCTGAAAAGTTAAGAAACTTAGGTAAATTTACATTTGCTGATATTGCTGCTTATAGATTAGGTCAAAAAGAGATTAGAACTTTAGCTGCATTTGGATCTTTATCAGTTGTTGTTTTATACTTAATTGCACAAATGGTAGGAGCTGGTAAATTAATTCAAGTTTTATTTGGTATGGAATATGAATTTGCTGTTCTTTTAGTAGGTGTTATGATGATTATTTACGTAACATTTGGTGGAATGTTAGCAACTACATGGGTTCAAATTATCAAAGCTTGTTTATTATTATCAGGTGTTTCATTCATGGCTATTTTAGTTTTATATAACTTTGATTTCTCATTTGAATCATTATTTAAAAATGCTGTTGAAAATCACAAAGCTGGTGAATCAATCTTAGCACCAGGTGGATTTATTTCTGATCCAGTTTCTGCTATTTCATTAGGTATGGCATTAATGTTAGGAACAGCTGGTTTACCTCACGTTTTAATGAGATTCTTCACAGTTGGAAATGCTAAAGAAGCTAGAAAATCTGTTGTTTATGCAACTGGATTTGTTGGTTACTTCTGGATTATTATTACTGTTGTTGGTTTTGGTGCTATTGCATTCTTAAACTCTGCAGACGGTGCTCAATACTTTGTAGATGGTAAATTATTCGGTGGAAATAATATGGCATCTATTCACTTATCTCACATGTTAGGTGGAAATGCATTCTTAGGATTTATTTCAGCTGTTGCATTTGCAACTATTTTAGCTGTTGTATCTGGTTTAACATTAGCTGGTGCTTCTGCTATTTCACACGATATTTATGCAAATGTAATCAATCCAAATGCAACTGATGAAAAAATCGTTAAGATTTCTAAAATCACTGTTGTTATTGTTGGTATTGTTGGTGTTGTTTTAGGTATTGCTTTTGAATCTCAAAACATTGCATATATGGTTGGATTAGCATTTGGTATTGCAGCTTCTGCAAACTTCCCTATTTTATTCTTATCTATTTACTGGAGAGGATTAACAACTAGAGGTGCATTTATTGGTGGATTTATTGGTTTAATTACAGCTGTTACTTTAGTAATCGTTGGACCAATTGTATGGGTACAAATTTTAGGAAATGCTGAAGCATTATTCCCTTATAAACACCCTGCTTTATTCTCTGTAACTATTGCATTTGTTGCAATTTGGTTCTTCTCTAAAACTGATAACTCTCAAAGAGGTAAAGATGAAAAAGAGATGTTTAGAGCTCAAAATGTAAGAGCAAATACAGGTATTGGTGCAGCTGGAGCAGTTGATCACTAGTATTTAGTATTTTAATCATGCAAGATTTTCTTGCATGGTTAATATATTTTAGTAGTTTATAAAAACCATTAAAATATATTAACATTGGAGCTTCTTATGAGTGTTCATGAACAAAAAGCTTTTTTATCTTCAATTCATCCCTTTGAATATTTAACTCGTTCACAACTTGACCTTTTTATAGAAAATATGGATATTACCTATTTTCAAAAAAATGAGATTATCCAAAAACATAAAGACGAGCCTAGTCATTTATATTTTGTCCTAAAAGGTTTAGTTCAAGAAAAGAGTGAAGATGAAGTCCTATGTGTTTATTCAAAAAATGAATTTTTTGAACCTATATCTTTGATTGAAAACTATTGTAAAAATGATTTTGTAACCCATGAAGAGACTATTTGTTATACCTTACCAAAACAAATATTTTTACAAGTTTTGCATGAAAATTCTAATCTTGAAAGTTACTTTTTTCAAACTATTTCTCAAAAACTAAACAATCACATTGCCTATGAAAAGAATAAAGATATGGCAAATATTATGATTGCAAAAGTAAAAGATGCAAGAATTCATAAGGCTGTTATTTTAGATGAAGATAAAACAATTTTTGAAGCAGTTACAGTTTTAAATAAAGAAAAAATTCCAAATGTCCTTATAAAAGATAGTCAAAAAAACTATTACATTGTTACTGATTCTGATTTTAGAGAAAAAGTAATTTTAAATAGAATGGATTTTGATGATAAACTAATCAAAATAGCTACAAAAGGTGTTGTTTGTATAAATGAAAATGATTTTTTATTCAATGCTCAACTAGAAATGGCAAAACATGGAGTAAAAAGAGTTGTTGTAAAAGACAATGAAAAAAATATTGTTGGAATTTTGGATCAGATTTCACTATCTTCATTTTTTGCTACAAATACTTTTGCTGTTTCAAATGAAATTGTTCAAGCAAACTCAATTGAAGATTTAAAAACAGCATCATTAAACTTTATTAAAATCATTAAATCACTTAATGCAAAAGGTGTAAAAATTGAGTTTATTTCAAAACTAATTAACTCTTTAAATAAGAAACTTATAGATAAACTTTATAAAATGACTGCTCCTGCAGGACTTTATGAAAACTCATCACTTATTGTAATGGGAAGCGAAGGAAGAGGTGAACAAGTTTTAAAAACAGACCAAGATAATGCTTTGATTATAAAAGATGATTTTGAAATTGATGAAAAAACATTAACTGATTTTACAGCTAAATTCACACAAAC
>JALRJW010000162.1 GCA_023268955.1 Aliarcobacter sp.
GTAAGAAACAGGTTTCAATGTTTGAGATGACAAAGCTCGTCAACAAACACCTATCTTAAGCTTCAACTGTTCGCGAGGCGTCTCGATCTAAGATCGGGGCGCCTTTTTTATTTTCTGCAGTACTTATAAGTGTAAAATGAAATAAGAGTTGCATCTGTATTTAAAAATATGCCTGAAGAGTTCTTACAAATGATTGTAGTACATGAATTAGCTCATTTCAAAGAAAAAGACCATGACAAAGCTTTTTATAATTTATAAATACGATTACCGACTTTCAAAAGGTCGGTAATTATGGGAGTGTTAGAAAATCTGTGTCAATCTTGTAGTCTCGATTTTTGTGTCCTAATTCATTCTATTCAATAATAAACTCTCTATTTTAATTCAAATCTACATTTATAAGAGCTACTCAACCATAAATTTTCAGACCAAAAATTGAGAAACTAGCAATCAAACACTATAAACTAATCCTATAATTTACAATTTATTCTACAAAAACGATAATTTTCTATCAAAATAGCCCAGAAATATAATAATTTGTTGTAAAATAATGTTGTAATATTTTAGAGATATTTTAATTATATTCCCTATAAATAGGCTTTATACTACAAGTGTAGATACAAATCCAATCAGTCCACCAAATACAGCACCCCAAATAACTAACCATCCAAGGTGTTCTCTTATAAGATTTTGCACCAGTTCTTTAACCATTTTAGGAGTTAATTCATCTAATCTTGAGTTTATAATTCCACTTAATTTTTTATGAATATCATCACTTAAACCATCTGATTTTAAAGCTTCATTTAATACATTTTGAAATGAATCACTTTTTGAAATGGTTACTATAGATTTTTGAAGTTTTTGAACAAATGGCTCTTTTAAACCATCTAGTGCTGAAGATCCACCAAACATTCCTAACATTCCACCAAAACTTGACTCCATAACTGCTTGCTTTAATGAATCAAAGGCAGGTGTAAAATCAGTTTTATTTATCGCACCCTCTAAATCAAGTGTGTGTTTAGCACTAGATACTTCCATTTCAAAAAACTTTTGAAGATGCTCTTTTGTAAAAAATTGCTCCATAAGTAACTTATGAATTGAAGCTTTAAACTCCATAAATCTGCTTTCAATAACACCACTTCCATATAAAAATGGCACCTTTTCAAAAAGCATATATATAGCTAAAGTATTTGTGATTGCTCCACTAAAAGCAAAAATTCCTACCATAAAAATTGTGTTGTTATCATTTGAATAACCAAATGCCATAATTAAAATTGCGATTATATTTGTAATATCTGACTTATTCAATTTATTTCCTACTATTAAATTTAAAATATTGGGATTTTAACATATTGTATATTTATAAAATTTAAAGCCTATATTCAAACTGTAGCCATCGTGTAACCATCAATTAATAAAATTCCACTAAGGAGAATTCTAAATGATCGACATACAAAAAGAGATAGAAAAAAAATTTCCATCTTCAAAACAAAATAATGGACTGTTTAAAAAGTCACTATTTAAGATTGCTAAAAAGCTAATTCATCAAGATGAAATAAATGAATTTTTAAAAGAAAATTCACACTTAAAAGGTTTAGAATTTGTAGATGCTGTTTTAGACTATTTTGATTTTGATTATTCTGTTTCAAGTTCAGATATTCAAAACATACCAAGTTCAGGGAAAGTAGTAATAATTGCAAACCATCCATTGGGTGGACTTGATGCATTGTGTTTATTAAGACTTATTTCAACTGTAAGAAGTGATATCAAAATAGTTGCAAATGATTTTTTATTAGCATTTAAAGCTTTAGATTCACTTAACTGCGCAGCAGGCTTAACAGCGGGTTCGATACCGACGAATGGAATGTCAAACTCCGATCTAAGCGATGAAATAACTTGAGTAGTAGCCGTATTACAGGCAACCACAATCAGTTCTGACCCCTTACTAATCAAGTTATTTCATCGCTTAGATCGGAGTTTGACATTCCATT
>JALRJW010000231.1 GCA_023268955.1 Aliarcobacter sp.
TTGCAGAGCGCAACGGTATGGCCGAGTTTTTTCTTGTTGAGGAGGATGTGGTAAACGTCTGGAACAGACGTGAAGACTACGACCCCCCAACAGTAACCTTTATGAATAAGGGCGAACTGAACGAAGAGAGCTTCTGGTACGTTATAGTATGCAGGGCTACAAAGTGTTTTATCATAGCCCATAGCAGTGGCATCTTCAAAGAAGAATACATTGACGGTGACCACTACTCACTTCCTAACGAGAAGTGCTTTATAATCAACTATAACGAGTTTGTAAATGGACTACAAGAAGTCTGAAGAGCTTATCTGTGAGGTCAGCGACTCTGTACGCGACCTCCTCATCTCAAAGAACAGGGCATACGGCGACTCTGCGTTAAATCCTGTGGCTATCTTCGGTAGTGGTGACGCTATCGTTTCGCTAACAGCACGTATTGACGACAAGCTTATGCGCATCAAAAACAAAGGCATCAATTCGGATACGGAAGATACCGTTTCGGACCTAATCGGATATCTAATCTTACTAAAGGTTGCTTTATCCCAACAGTCTCAGCAATGATTAGTGAGGAGAAGGAGCTGTTTGAATTCATACGCAACAGGTACCTTCCAGACCTCAAGCAGTCAGAATACAAGTACTCCAAGTACGATTGCTACTCCGAGAGATTCAAACTGGATATAGAGCTCAAGTGTAGAACATCACATTACGACACTCTACTGATTGAGAAGGCCAAGTACGACTTCCTTATGCAGCGCGCACAAAGGTTCGGCACTAGGCCTTTTTACATTAACTCTACCCCGAAGGGAATCTACGTGTTCAACCTATCTAAAATGGAAGAGCCGAACTGGGAGAACCAGCGTATGCCGAGGACCTCACACTTTGAAGACAAGAATCTAATCGTTAAGTGTGTTGGCTTTTTAAACACATCTAAAGGAACTAAAATATATGAGCAAGTATGAGAAAGAAATCACGCTCACTTTGGGAAAACCTCCTAGCCTCAATAAGTTCTATGCCGGTAAGCATTGGACTGTTAGAAAGCGATTGGCGGACGACTACAAGCGGACAGTTAAAGCTGCTCTTGATAACTTTGATTCGTTTACCGCTTCTCGCTTTGAGCTACGTGTTAATTATAACAGTCGGTTTGACTGTGATAATAGCATCCTTTGCTGCAAGTTTGTTTCACGATGGAAGTTTATATCCTGTTTTTATTATGATGTTTTTAACAGCATTAATTGCCATAATTAATTTAAATATTTTTAGCAGAAAAAAGTAAGATTTTGATAAAATCAAAAATTAAAAGAATAGTTAAGTGTATAGTTAAACTTTATTAGGAATATTATTGATAGATTTAAATAATTGGCAAGAAATAGATAAAAACCATGTATGGCATCCATATAATTCTTTACCATCAAAGAGTAAAATTTTAAGTGTTAAAAGAACTGAAAATACTTATATTATTTTAGAAGATGACACAAAGCTAATAGATGGAATGAGCTCATGGTGGAGTGCAATCCATGGATATAATCACCCAAAATTAAATGAAGCCCTAAAAGCTCAAGTGGAGATTATGCCACATATTATGTTTGGTGGATTAGCCCATGAAAAAGCAAGTGTTTTATCAAAATATTTAGTAGATTTAACTGGATTAAACTCTGTATTTTTATGTGATAGTGGTTCAGTTTCTGTTGAAGTTGCCCTAAAAACAGCAATACTTTATCAAAAAGCAAAAGGCAAAGAAAAATATAAATTCTTAGCTTTAAATAATGCTTATCATGGAGATACTTTAGGTGCTATGAGTGTTTGCGATCAAAAAAACTCTATGCACTCTTTATATGGAGAGTATCTTCCTAAGCATATATTTTGCAAAACACCAACTTTAAGTTTTGATGCTGATTTTAGTGAAGCTATAGAAGATTTAGAAAAAAAACTTGAAAAATATCACAATGAAATTGCTGCATTTATATTTGAACCAATTGTTCAAGGTGCAGGTGGTATGAGAATATACAATCCAAATTATTTAAAGCAGGCTCAAGAACTTTGCAAAAAATATGATATTTTGATGATTGCTGATGAAATAGCAACAGGCTTTGGACATACAGGAAAAATGTTTGCAGTTGAACATGCAAATATTAAGCCTGATATTATGACAGTTGGAAAAGGCTTAACTGGTGGTTACATGACGATGGCTGCTATGATAACATCAAAAGAGGTTAGTGATGCAATCTCTAATAGTGAAATTGGTGTATTAATGCATGGTCCTACTTTTATGGCAAATCCACTAGCATGCAGTGTAGCAATAGCATCTATTGAAGAGTTAATTCAAAATAATTGGCAAGAAAAAGTTGAAAAAATCCAAAATATATTTTTTGAAGAATTAGCAAATGCAAAAGATTTAAAGCTAGTAAAATCAATAAGAAATATTGGAGCAATTGGGGTTATTGAGTTAAATGATGAATTTTACGCACAAAAAATTCAAGATTATTGCGTAAGCAAAGGAGTTTGGATACGTCCATTTGGTAAACTTATTTATTCAATTGTTGCTTATGTAATTAGTGAAGAAGATTTAAGAAAAATAGTTCAAACAATGATTGAAGCTATTAAATTTTGTGAAGAATAGTATTGTAAAGATTTAAAATGAAAAAGAATAATTTAAAACAATTGATAGCAAATCT
>JALRJW010000272.1 GCA_023268955.1 Aliarcobacter sp.
GGTTCGCAGGCTCGGCACCATCCATCATAGCGGTAATGGCGGTGGCCACCTGGTCGGCCGCCGAGGTGGAATTGGTCTGCGCCGCGACATGCGGCCAGACACGCACCTTGGGGTGAGTCCAGAATGGATGGTCATCCGGCAGCGGTTCAACCGCGAACACATCAAGGGCGGCACCGCCAAGTTGACCTGAATCAACGGCGGCAAGCAGATCATCATCTGCCACCTGCGGGCCCCGTCCACCATTGATGATGAAATGTCAGATGCAAGATATTCATTTGACTGGAATAAACAATTTGAATTATGTCTAGACCCTGAAAGAGCAAAAGAGTACCACGATGAAACTCTTCCTCAAGATGTATTTAAAGAGGCTGAATTCTGTTCTATGTGTGGACCAAAATTCTGTTCTTATAAAATTACGCAAAAAATCGTAAAAGATCACGGGCACAAAATCCCTGACGCTGTATAATTAAAAAGAGGAATTTTTTCCTCTTTTTAAACATTTATATTTTTTTGTTTTTAATTAAGACAAAAATTATCCTATATAAACTATAATACAAAAAATTTATATTATTAAAAAATTTAAAAAGGATTTTTACTATGACTATTGAAGATATTAAAAAAGAATTATCAAACGTTCAATATCCGGGTTTCACAAAATCAATTGTTGATTTTGGATTTGTAAAAGATGTTCAAGTTAATGGAAATGCATGTGCTATTACACTTGATATTACATCAAGTGCTCCTGAAGTTGAAGAAGCATTAAGAAAAGATATTGCTGCAAAATTATCAGGATTAGAAGTAACATTAAACATTAAAAAACCAGAAGCTCCAAAACAAAACTCTAACTCAGTTAGTGGGAAAAATATGGCTCCGCAAATTAAAAAAGTTGTAATGGTAAGTTCAGGAAAAGGTGGAGTTGGTAAATCAACTACAACTGTAAACTTAGCAATTGCTGCTTCTATGCAAGGTAAAAGAGTTGGTATTTTAGATGCTGATATTTATGGTCCAAATATTCCTAGAATGATGGGATTAAATGGTGCAGAAGTTGAAGTAGTTGGAAATAAAGCAAAACCATTAAACGCATTTGGTGTTGATGTTATGTCTATGGGTAACTTAATGGAAGAAGGGCAAGCTCTTATTTGGAGAGGTGCTATGATTATGAAGGCTATTCAACAATTATTAAGAGATATTTTATGGGAAGAATTAGATATCTTATTTATTGATATGCCTCCAGGAACTGGTGATGCCCAATTAACTTTAGCTCAAAGTGTTCCTGTAAGTGCTGGAGTAAATGTAACTACTCCTCAACATGTTGCACTTGATGATTCAAGAAGATCATTAGATATGTTCCAAAAACTTCATATTCCAGTAGCTGGAATTGTTGAAAATATGAGTGGATTTATTTGTCCTTCTTGTAATACAGAATCAGATATCTTTGGAATGGGAACTTGTGATACTTTAGCTGATTCATATAATACTCAAGTATTAGGTAACTTACCAATTGAACCTGCTATTAGAGAAGGTGGAGATGCTGGTAAACCAGTTACTTATTTCCAACCTGAATCAATTTCAGCAAAAAGATATATGATGGCAGCTGAAAAATTAATTGCATTCTTAGATAGTGTTGATGATAATATTTCAAATGAATCAATTCAACCAACAAACCCTCCAGGTGTAAGTGCTTGCTCAACTGCAGGAGCTAGCTCAGCTGCTGCTAAACCACAACAAACACAACAATCAAGTGGTGGTTCTTGTGGAACAGGATGTGGTTGTCACTAAGACTGTTTCTAAAACAGCGTAAATAAAAAGAGAATATTCTCTTTTTATTTACTTTTTTTAATTATTACTTCTTACTTCACAATTAGCCATTTGTTCTAAAACTTTTACTAAAGCTGAATTATCCTCTTTTTGAATTCCATTTGCAAAACATGAATTAAAACTTTGAAATACATTTGCTGTATTTGGTAAACTTATATTTAATGCTTTTGCGCTATTTAATGCATTGTTTAAATCTTTTTGATGAAGTTCAATTCTAAAACCTGGTTCAAAATTTCTATCTAAAATCTTTTGACCTTGAACAGCTAAAGCTTTAGATTGTGCTGAACCACCCATAAGTGCATCTTTAACTTTTTGAGGATCAACTCCTGCTTTTGCGGCAAATACTAATGCTTCACTAACAGCTTGGATATTTAAAGCAACTGCTATTTGATTAGCTAATTTTGTTGTTTGACCAGCACCATTTTCACCAATTAAAGTTATAGTTTTTCCCATAATTTCAAAATATGGTTTTATAGTTTCAAAGGCATTTTGAGTTGCACCAACCATTATTGATAAACAAGCATCAATAGCACCTTGCTCTCCTCCTGAAACAGGGGCATCTAAATATTCACATCCTAAAGAGTTTATTTTTACAGCAAACTCCTTAGTTTCAATAGGTGAAATTGAACTCATATCAACTACATATTTACCTTTGCTTAGTCCTGCAGCAACACAATTTTCTTCAAACAAAACCTTTTGAACATCAGGAGTGTCCGGCACCATTATAAATATAATATCTGCATTTTGGGCAACTTCTTTTGGAGTTGAACACTCAATTCCACCATTTTCTAGTAATTTTGATGGTATTTTACTTCTTGTATTTAAATATAATGTATGCCCAGCATTTATCAAATGTCCAGCCATTGGAGCACCCATAATCCCTAAACCAATAAATCCTAATTTTGCCATTTTAAACCCTTCTTTAAAAAATATAAAAAATCTATTGATATAATAGTGAATCTTTTTTAAAAAGGAAATAGTTTTGAATATAGAATTAATAAAAGAAAAAATACAGAAATTTTCAGATGACAGAAATTGGAATTCCCACCATAATCCAAAAAATCTAGCCATGGCTTTAAGTGTAGAAACAGCTGAATTAGTGGAAATATTTCAATGGTTGACTTTGGAAGAAGCTGCAAATTTGCAAGGCGCTAAAAAAGAACATTTAAAAGAAGAGATAGCCGATGTAGCTATATATCTAATAAGAATTTGCATGAAACTTGATATTAGTTTAGAAGAAGCAATTTTAAGTAAAATGATTAAGACTAACTTCTGTTAAATCTAACATAAGTTACCTTACCAAATAATCCTTTGAAGGATAATATGTTAATCTTTATAAACTCTTAAATAGATCAATTACAGAAAAAAGTATTACAACAATCTCAGCAAAAGCAAGCTGACGAACTTGCTAAGCAGCAAGTAAAGGAACAAGAAACCAACGCAAAGCAACAAGCAAAAGAACAAGAGCGATTTGCTAAAGAGCAACAAAAAGC
>JALRJW010000318.1 GCA_023268955.1 Aliarcobacter sp.
GGTACTTCTTGGTTTTGGGCTCTGATATGTTTTAAAACTTCATGACCATCAAAACCTAAAACATTTAAATCTAAGACATATAAATCATATGAGTTATTTAAAATAGTGTCCATTGCTTTATATCCATCAAAGCAACTTTCTACTATAAAATCATAATCTTGCAGTGATTTTTTAATGATTTTATTTAGTGCAAAATCATCTTCTAAAATAAATATTTTCATAATGCTACTCTTCTTCTTTTGTTAGGTTTTGTGGAAATAGGTATTTAAAACTTGTATTGTTTTCTTGTGATGAAACTATTATTTCAATATTGTACTTATCACAAATTTCTTTAACAATATTTAGTCCTAAACCTAAACCCTTGTTTTCATTTTTTTGTTGATAATAGGCATTAAAAACTTCATTTGGTTTTTCAATTCCCATACCATCATCAATAATTTCTATAAAAAACTTCTGTTTATCTTCATCAAAATCAATAACAATATCCACAAAACAATTTTCATAAGAGTATTTTAAAGCATTTGAAATAGTATTATCTATAATTCTTTCAAGTTCATAATTACTAAAAGATAAAATAAAGTTTTGCCCAATACTCAAATCAATATCAATATTTTTTACATTTGCCATTTCATCGAAAAACATAATTCTTTGGGACATAAAAGTTGATATATTTATTTGCTCTTTTTCATAATCTAATTTTTCTTTTTTAACTAAATAATATAAGTCATTGTAAATAGAAGATAGGGATTTTGTTGATGCTTTTATAGCTTCAAAGTTCTCATTTGGACCTTGTTTATTTACTAAGTTATCGATATTTAGTGAAATAATACTTAGAGGTGTATTTATCTCATGAATGATTTTTTTTAGGAAAAAATCTTGTTGAGTTAGTAGATTTTGAATCTGTTTTTTACTTGAAGATATTTCAAGTTGAGTTTTTACTCTTGCGATTACTTCTTCTTTTTCAAAGGGTTTAGTTATATAATCAACTCCACCTTCTTCAAAGGCTTTTACCTTACTTTCAACATCATCAAGGGCACTAATAAAGATTATTGGAGTCTCTTTTAATGCTTCATCTTTTTTAAGTATTGAACAAACTTCAAATCCATCTTGAAGGGGCATTTTTATATCAAGTAGTATTAAATCAGGTTTTAAAATTTTAGCTGATTGCACAGCAAAACTTGCATCTGTACTTGCTTTTATATCATAGTTTTTATTATCTAAAATATCTTTTAGAAGTTGCAAGTTTTCATATTTGTCATCAACAATCAGTATTGTATATTTTTTATTCATCTGTTTAATTATTTATCCCCTAAATATGGCTAATATAACGCAATAATAATCAAATTTTTCTATAAATAAGATAAAGGATTCTCACAAAGAAATGAAATTAAAAACTCTTTTCATATTTTTATTTGTTTTAAATGTATCATTTTTATTTGTTGTTGCTTTAGTGATTGGTAAATACCAAAAAGCAACTGTTGAACTTGAAGATGCATACGAATTACAGTATAAATCTTTACTTTTAGCACAAGAACTTAGACAAAGTAGTGATGACCTGACAAGAATGGCTAGAACTTATGTTGTTACAGGAAATCCTATGTTTGAAGAACAGTTTAATATGGTTTTAGACATAAGAAATGGAAAGATTCAAAGACCAAATAGATACAATGGAATTTTTTGGGA
>JALRJW010000325.1 GCA_023268955.1 Aliarcobacter sp.
TTCAATTTGCTCAATACTATGATTTTTTGATGTGTACCAAATTAACCAAAAAATTACAGGGGTTAAAAGAAGAATTCTTCCCATTTTTGTAATAGTAGCACTTTGACCTACTGTTTCATTTACAGAAAATCCAGCAGCAACTGCGTGACCAACTGATTGTAAAGTATTTCCTAAAAGTATTCCAAGTTCAGTATCATCTAATCCTAAGATTACTCCAATAATCGGTAAAACAAAAAGTCCAACAGTTCCAAGTAGATTTACAATAGCTATTGCTAAGGCTGATTTTTCTTTATCAAGTTTTGCTATATCTTTTGTTGCAGCAATTGCAGCACTTCCGCATACACCATTTCCAATAGCTAAAATACAAGCAAAGTTTTTTTCAAAATTTAATTTTTTTGATAAGTACAAACCAAAATAAATAGTAGCAATCATTGAAATAATTATGATTAAAATAGTTTGATATCCAAGTTGCATTAGAACGTTAAAATCAAGATTTATTCCCAATAGTGAAATAGCCACTGCTAAAAGTGTCTTTTCACTAAAAGTGATTCCAGGGTTAAATTTGTCAGTTAATGGCACTGTATTTGCTATCAGTGCCCCAAGAATAATTGCAACAGCAATAGAGCCTATTGCAACAAACTTAGATAAAAATATCGCTGCTGTAGCGATTAATATACATAATATAATTCCATACGCCTTGTTCATGGCGGAATTATATTACAAATATTTATAATTTAAACTTTTGTAAGATAAGTTTTATTTATCCCTAACTAGCTAAGTCAAGGATGTTTGGCAAAGCCTGTTTAATATTCCTTTTTTTAACATAGTTGTTTAATCCAATATGATTGTTATATCCAAGAAGTTTTGAAATTTTTCTAACAGATAATCCTAAAGCTAAAAGTTCTTCAATTTTATCTCTTTGTTTGTCAAATTTAGATTTTTGAATTGTTCCTTTAGGTTTACCTAAACTAATACCATTTAGTTTTCTTTCTGTTAAAGCCTCTTTAGTTCTTAAGCTCATTAAGTCTTTTTCCAAACCTAAAGTCATAGACATAACTCCCAAAATCATTTTTGTAAGCATATCTTTATCATCAACTAAATCTAAATTTTGATTGATAACCAAAAGTCTAACTTTATTTGAAAGTAAAAATTTCATTATCTCTATAATAGTTTCAGTTGTTCTTCCTAGTACATTTAAATCATAAATCAATAAAGTGGAATTTTTTTCGCAGTTTTCTAACAACTGCATTAGATTTGATTCTTCACTTGGAACATTAATTTCAATCTCAAAACTTTTATTAATATTGATATTTTTTTCAGCAACATATTTATTAATTGCATCAATTTGAAGCTGACAATATTCTTCATTATTTTTATTTAATCTTACAAAACTTAAAACTCTAGACATCTTTAATCCTTTTACATTATGAATAAATTATATTAAAATATTTTTTCAAAATGTTAAATTTTTTATACTAAATATTATACATATTGTATTTTTAAACTTTCCTTAAATTTCAAGATAAAAATATAGAATTTTCAATTTAAAAATATGAATTTTTTTTAAAGGATTTTTTTGATAATATATCTATAAATTTAAAGGCAAAAAAAGGATTTATTTTGAAATTGACTGTTGCTATTTCAGGTGCTAGTGGATCAAATTTAGGACTTAGTTTTGTTAACAAAATTCCTTCAAATATTGAAGTATTTTTGGTTGTTTCTAAAAGTGCAAAAAAAGCATTAAAGCTTGAAACAGGTAAAAACATTAAAGAACTTTTGCAAGACAAAGATAATATTACAGTTCTAAAAGATACTGATATAGGGGCTTGCATTGCATCTGGATCTTTCAAAGTTGATAAAATGATTGTAATTCCATGCTCTATGAATACCCTTGCTAAATTTAGCGTTGGTATTTCAGATTCATTGATTACAAGAGCTTTTACAGTTATGCTTAAAGAAAAAAGAGAAATAGTAATTGCACCCAGAGAAATGCCTTTAAATAGCATAAATCTTGAAAATATGCTAAAACTATCAAAATTAAATGTAACCATTGCGCCACCAATTTTAGGATATTATTCAAATGTTTCTTCACTAGAAGATATGGAAAATTTTCTAATTGGAAAGTGGTTCGATATGTTAAAAATTGATAATAACTTGTATGAAAGATGGAAATAAAATGAGTGATAATCAAAATAGTACTTACAAAAAAGCAATTTACAGCGGAACTTTTGATCCTATAACCAACGGTCATATCGATATTGTAAGACGTGCAGCAAATATTTTTGATGAAGTAATAATTGCTGTTGCCCAAAGTGAAAGAAAAGGTTGTATGTTTAGCCATGACCAAAGGGTAGAATTTGTTCAAGCAGCAACTAAAAATCTTAAAAATGTTAGAGTAATAGGTTTTGATACATTATTGGTTGATTTGGCAACGCAATTAAAAGTAAACACTATTATTAGGGGCTTAAGAGCTGTTTCTGATTTTGAATATGAACTTCAAATGGGTTATGCAAACTCTTCAATAAATAAAAGAATTGAGACTTTATATTTGATGCCAAGTTTAGAAAATGCCTTTGTATCTTCTACTATTGTAAGAGAAATAATACGATTTAATGGTAAATATGATCATTTAATACCTAAAGAAGTTTTAGAATGTATGTAGTTATTGAAGGTGTTGATACAGCTGGAAAATCAACACAAATTAATATTTTAAAAGAGAAATTTCCACAAGCTGTATTTACAAAAGAACCAGGTGGAACAGCTTTAGGTCTTAAGTTAAGAACTATGGCTTTAGGTGGAGAAGCTAAATCAAATGTTGCAGAGATGTTTCTGTTTTTGGCCGATAGAGCTGAACATATTGTAGAAGTTATAAAGCCTAATATAAATAATACAATTGTTTCAGATAGATCGGTAATATCGGGTATTGCTTATGCAACAAAGTTTCCATTAGATGAAATGATTGAATTAAACAAAATAGCCACAAGTAATATCATGCCCAGCCATGTAATAATCTTAGAATTAAGTAAAGAAGAACTTATTTCTAGACTATCACAAAAAGAAAATGATTCAATAGAATTAAGAGGAATTGATTATCTTCTAAATATTCAAAATAGAATGAAAGAAACAGTAAAGAAATTAAATTTAAATCACGTGATTATAGATGCAGGTTTAAGTATTAAAGAAATAGAAACTAAAATTGAGGATTTTTTAAAATGAGTAAACAGAATATTCAAAGCCTAAGAGGTATGAAAGATATTGTAAATGATGAAAGTACATTATTTACATATTTTGTAGATAATGCTTCTAAAATTGCACAAAAATATGGCTTTAGCTATATTGAAACGCCACTTTTAGAAGAAACTGCTCTGTTTAAAAGATCTGTTGGTGAAAGTTCTGATATTGTAAATAAAGAGATGTATCAGTTTATTGATAAAGGTGAAAATGACGTTTGCTTAAGACCTGAAGGTACTGCTGGTGTTGTTAGACATTTTGTTGAAAAGAAACTTGATAAAGCCGGTGGTGAATATAGATGGTACTACTATGGTCCGATGTTCAGATACGAAAGACCTCAAAAGGGAAGATTAAGAGAATTTCACCAATTTGGATGTGAAGTATTTGGTGTAGCTTCTGTTTATGAAGATGCAAACATTATTCTTATGATTAAAGATATTTTAGAGTTTTTTGGCATCAAATTTAAGTTATTGTTAAACTCTTTAGGGTGTAAAGAGTGTATGCCTCCATATAAAGAAAACCTAATTAAGCACCTAAGTTCATTTAGAGAGCAACTATGCGAAGATTGCGATAGAAGAATAGAAACAAATCCAATTAGAGTTCTTGATTGTAAAAACGTTAACTGTCAATTATTGTTAAACAACTCACCAAGAATCACAAACTCTTTATGTTCATCTTGTGATACAGACTTTGAAAAACTAAAAGAGATACTAAATTTCAATAACGTTGAATACACAGTTGATTCAAATTTAGTAAGAGGTCTAGATTATTATTCAAAAACTGCTTTTGAATTTGTAAGCGATGAAATTGGTTCACAAAGTGCAATTGCTGGTGGTGGAAGATATGATAGATTAGTAGAGTTTTTAGGAGGGAAAGAGACTCCTGGAATTGGTTTTGCAATTGGTATAGAAAGACTTTTAGAACTTGTAAAAATGAATGAAACTAATGAAGAAGTTTTATATATTGGTGCTATGAGTGATAGTGCTTTAAATACCATTGTTAAATTAGCGAATAAAAAAAGAAAAAATATAAAAACCGTTTTAGAATATACATCTAGAGGATTTTCAAAACATTTTAAAATAGCTGAGAAAAAAAGTGCTACAATTGTCGCACTAGTTGGGGAAGATGAATTGAAAAACAATACAATTTACGTAAAAAATATAAAAACGCAAGAAGAAAATAATATTAGTTTAGAGGATTTTTAATTGAAAAATTATGGTATTGATATTTGGGGCGATAATAATTTCTTTGTAGAAAAAGGCCTTGTAAAAGTAAATCATGGATGTGAACCATCACTTTTATCTATTGTTAAAGACATTAGAAAACAAGATTTTAAAGGTCCTTTGTTATTAAGGTTCCCCCATATTACAAAAAAACAGATAACTACTTTATATAGTGCTTTTAATAAAAGTATTAAAGAATATGACTATAAAGGTAGTTTTAACGCTGTTTTTCCTTTAAAAGTTAACCAACTTCCTAACTTTGTTTTGCCTTTAGTTCAAGCTGGTAAAAAATACGGATATGGACTTGAAGCAGGAAGCAAGGCAGAGCTTATATTAGCTATGACTTACAATAATATGGGTTCTCCAATAACTGTAAATGGTTTTAAAGATAAAGAGATGATTCATATTTGTTTTATAGCAAAAGCTATGGGACATGATATTACTGTGATTATAGAAGGTTTAAATGAACTTGAAATGATTGTTGAAGTTTTAAAAGAAACTGGTTTAGAGTGTCCAAATGTTGGTTTAAGAGTTAGACTTCACAGTGGTGGAAGTGGTCTTTGGGCTAAAAGTGGAGGAATTAACTCTAAGTTTGGTTTAACGTCAACTGAGATTTTAGAAGCTTTTGAATTAATGGAAGAAACGAATATCCATGAATATTTAACAATGATTCACTTCCATATTGGTTCTGCTATGAATTCGATTAAGCCATTAAAAAAAGCATTAAGAGAAGCTGGTCATATTTATGCAGAACTTAAAAATCTTGGTGCTAAAAATTTAACATCAATTAACATTGGCGGTGGTTTAGCTGTCGAATATAGTGCTTATGAAAGGACTAGATTCTACTCTTTAACAGAGTTTGCAAATGATGTTGTATTTACACTTAGAGATATTGCTAGACAAAAAGGTGTTGATGAACCGAATATTTTTACAGAATCTGGAAGATTTATCAGTGCTGCCTCAACTGTTTTAATTACACCTGTTTTAGAACTATTTTCAACAGAATATGAACTTGACCATTTAAATTTAAAAGATAAAAATCCTCCTTTAATTCAAGAGTTGTATGAACTTCATAGAGATATGACAAAAAGAACTGCTTATGAATATATGCATGATAGTATTGATCATATGGAATCTTTATTAACTTTATTTGATTTAGGTTATATAGATTTACAGGATAGATCAAATGCTGAAATATTAACACACCAAATTATCAAAAAAGCAATCTCATTTTTAGAAGTTGAAGATTATGAAGAGTTAAAAAGAATTGACCAAAATATTCAAGAAAAATATTTATTAAATTTCTCATTATTCCAGTCTTTACCTGATTATTGGGGTATTGATCAAGAATTCCCAATTATGCCTATTAATCATCTAGATAAAAAACCAACTAGAAGTGCTTCTTTATGGGATATTACTTGTGATAGTGATGGAGAATTACCATTTGATGCTAAAAAACCATTATATTTACATGATATCAATCTAAATAAAGAAGATTATTTCTTAGGATTCTTTAATGTTGGAGCTTATCAAGATACTTTAGGAATGAAACATAATCTTTTCTCACATCCAACAGAAATAAATGTTGTTTTTGATAAAGATGATAATGTTATTTTAGAAAAAATTCTAGAATCTCAGAAAATTGAGGACATTTTAGAAGATATCGATTATGATCCAAATGAAATCAAAAATATTTTAAAATCAAACTTACCTGAAAATTTATATAAAGATTTGACAATCTATTTAAATCAAAATAGTTACTTGAAAACTATATGGAGTTATTATGATGAGTAACATGAGTAACAATCAAATTGAAAATAAAGAACAAAAAATTTCTCTTTGGACACAATTAAAAGAGGATTTTTCTGTTCCTAAATTAAATGACCCTGCTTTAGATTCTAATATAGAACTATTTTTTAACTATCCTGGTGTTTGGGCTATTGCTAATCATAGAATTGCAAATAGACTATACAATAAGGGCTGGAAAAGATTATCTAGAATTTTAGTAGGTTTATGTTCATTATTTACAAAAACTGATATCCATCCAGCAGCAACTATTGGTAGAAGAGTATTTATTGACCATGCTATTGGAGTTGTAATTGGTGCTACTGCTATAGTTGAAGATGATGTTCTTATCTATCAAGGGGTAACTTTAGGTGGAGTTAGTTTAGATAAAGGTAAAAGACACCCTACTATTAAATCTAATGTAATTATAGGTAGTGGAGCAAAAGTTTTAGGAAATATTACTATTGGTAAAAATTCAAAAATTGGAGCTAATTCAGTTGTTGTATGTGATGTTCCTAAAAACTCAACGGCTGTTGGTGTTCCTGCTAAAATCATTAAAAGAGATGATAGAAATTCAAAACTAGCCCACAACAATCTTCCTGATATTAATAAAGAGATGTTTAAATATATTATTGAAAGAATTCATATAATTGAAACTGCTTTAAAAGAAGAAGATGGAATTGACGTAAGTGACAAAGACAAAGTATTAGAAGATGAATACAATAAATTCATTAATGCAATGAATTCTATTAAAAAGAACTAATTTTGATTGAATTAGCAATATTTGGAAGTATAACTGGATTTATCTCAGGATTCTTTGGTGTTGGTGGAGGAATGATTCTTGTACCAATGCTTTTATTCGCTGGATATGTTATGAAAGAAGCCGTTGCTATTTCAATTATGCAAATGGTTTTTTCGTCTATCTATGGTTCTTTTTTAAATTCTAAAAAAGCAAAAGGTGTTTTAAAAGATGGAATTATAATTGGTTTAGGAGGCTTTGTTGGAGGTCTTCAAAATGGTTTTATACTTTCTCATTTTTCTAATGAATCTTTACAATATGTTTTTTTAGCTATCTTAATTTATTCAATAGTTAAAATTTTTAAATCACCTGCAGTACATGAAGAAGGTCCTAGAGTTGTAAATAAACTTTATTTATTTATAATAGGATTTTTTATAGGAATTATTGCTATGAGTATTGGTATTGGTGGTTCAATTTTATTAACACCTGTTTTGGTTGGTTTTTTAAGATATGATTTAAAAACTGCAACTGCATTAGGTTTATTTTTTGTAATATTTTCTTCAGTTGCTGGATTTATTTCACTGTCAATTATAGGTCAAATGTTGTATACAGAGGGTGCAATCGTTGGAATTGCTTCATTAGTTGGAGTTTATTTTGGAATTTTAGCTAAAGGTAAAATCCACTCTAACTCTTATAAAAAATTCATTTTGCTTTTGAATGTATCTATTTTAATAGCAATGATATATAAATTATATTTTTAAAGATTTTGTTAATATGGATATACTAAAAGAAATAAATAATAGAAAAGATGATGCGCAAATTCAAGCATTGAACGAAAATTATGGAATAATTTCCTTCAAACCTGATGGAATAATAACTTACGCAAATGATAATTTTTCAAGTATGTTTGGTTATGAAAAAAATGAGATTTTAAATAAACATCACAAAATTTTATGTCATAAATCATTTTATGAGTCTGAAGATTATATAAATTTTTGGAATAATCTGAAAAAAGGAAAATCTCAATCTACAGTATTTAGAAGAATTAAGAAGAATGGTGAATCAATTTTTCTACGAGCATCATATAAACCTCTAATTGATAATAATGGTAATATATTTGAAATTCTAAAATTCGCTCAAGATGTTACAGAAAAAAAACTTGAAGAAATAAATATATCTAGTCAACTAGAAGCAATTAATAAATCAACAGCTATTATAGAATTTGATATAAATGGTAATATATTATCTGCTAACAATAATTTTCTAAATATTTCAGGTTATAGTCTAGATGAAATTCAAAACAAACATCATAGTATGTTTTGTGAAGAAAGTTATGTCAAATCTAAAGATTATAAATTGTTTTGGGATAAATTAAAAAATGGAGTTTTTGATTCAGGGGAATACTCTAGAATTGGTAAAAATAATAAGAAATTTTGGATAAAAGCTTCATACAATCCTATTTATAATATTGATAATGATGTTATCAAAATTGTTAAATTTGCTCAAGATATTACTGAAGAAAAATTAACTTCAATCCTTTATACTTACTCTCTAGAAAACAAGAATGATGAACTTCAAAAAATTATTGATAATGAAGTTAATACAAGATTAGAATTAGAAACAAGATTAATACAACAATCAAAAATGGCAGAAATGGGAAACATGCTTGATAATATTTTACATCAATGGAAACAACCATTAGCAATGCTATCTTTACATTTATCAGAAATGAAATTAGATTTTCTAATTGATAATGTTGATAAAGAGTCTTGTTTAAAAAATTTAGAGTCTTCAATAAAAGTTATTGAGTTCATGAATGAAACATCAAATAACTTTAGAGATTTCTTTTCAGAAAGTAAGAATAGTGAGAATTTTAATTTAAATACAATTATATTAAGTGTTGAAAAAATTCTTGCACACAGAATCAAAGAAACAAATTGTAAATTTCATAAACAATTAAATGAAGATATAATGATTAATGGATATAAAAATGAATTTGCTCAAGTTTTATTAAGTATATTAAACAATGCATTTGATAAATTTGTTGAAGAGAATTCAGAAAATAATTTAATCAGTATATTTTTAGATAAAAATGAGGATTTTATTGTCTTAAAAATAATGGATAATGGAGGTAAAATTCCAGAGTCAATTCTTCCAAATAAACTTTTTGAAAGAAATATAACTACAAAAGATGAAGGTACAGGGGTTGGACTTTCAATTAGTAAAAATATTATCGAAAACAATTTTAAAGGCAAACTTTTTGCCTATAATCTTGACGATAATGCTGTATTTGAAATAAATATATAGAATATTTATTTCAAATATTATTTTATTAATCTAAATTAAATATTATTTTGAATTTTGCTCCATTTTCAGTGTTACAAACACTTAATTCTCCTTTTAAAGTTTCAACAATAATTCTTTTACTCATATATAACCCTATTCCCGTGCCACTTAAATTTTCTTTAGTAGTATAATATTGATCAAATATTTTATCAATTATTTCTAATGGTATTCCGCCTGCGTTGTCTTCAATTGATATTTCACATCTATTATCCAATAATCTATCCACAGAAATTTTTATCCAAGGATTTTTAATACTTTTTTCTAGGATTGCATCTTTTGCATTGTTTAATATATTTATGATAACTTCATCAACTTCACCAGAAACTGACGTGAAAGAAAAAGGTGTGCTATCTTTTAAATCTAAGATTAATTCTATTCTATTATAGTCTAATACTGGACCAACAATTTTTAATGATTGTTTAATCCTGTCTTGAACATACATCTGTTTTAATTCTTTTTTTTCTTTAATAAAATTTTTAAATGTATTAATAGTATTAGATGAATATTCAATTGAATCTAAAATATCATCAAATGATTTATCTAAATTTTTAACATCTAAGGTACCCATCATTTTTTCTAATTTCATACCTGAAACAATTAAAGATATAGCATTTAATGGTTGTTTCCATTGATGAGCGATATTCCCAATCATTTCTCCAAGTGCTGCCATTTTATTTTGTTCAATTAAAAGTAACTCTTTTTTCTTATTTTGATCCATTTCAACAATAAGTTGTTCATTTAAAATCTCAATTTTTTTATTATTTGTTATATCATGTCTAATTGATGTATATCCTATATGATTTTCATCACTATCAAATTCTGGTATTATAGTTGTATCAACCCAGTAAAAATCACCATTTTTATCTAAATTTTTAATTTCACCATGCCATGTTTTTCCAGATTTTATTGTGCTCCAAATTTCAGCAAACAATTCATTTGGCATATCTGGATGCCTAACAATACTATGATTTTTACCAATTAATTCTTCTTTTGAATACTTAGAAATTTCACAGAATTTATCACTAACTTCTATAATTTCACCTTTTAAATTAGTTTTCGATGCAATTAAATTTTGATTTATAACATCCAATGATTTCTTTAGTAATTTACTCTTATACATATGGATTTTTTGAAAATTTGATATATTAGTTTTAATTATTATAGTTAAAATATACCATTCTAAAACAACAAAAAATCCATGTAGTAAAGCTATATCATAAGAGCAACCATAATTATAAATGATCACTTTCATATCAAAAAAAGATAGTTCATTTAACTGCAAATAAGTAAAAATCAAATGCTGTAAAACTATTAAAATAGAGGCAACTGCAACAGGCTTATAGTCTTTATAAACTGTTAAAAATGCTAAAAGTACAAAAAAATGAAAATGCATTTCTATTCTACCAAAATTCTGTTGTACCAATATCATTGCGTATACTGGTAATAAAATTCCGACAATTAATCTAAAAATTGGTTTTCCACCATATAATTTGTAAAATAATAATGCTACAAAGAAAATAATACCACCATTTAAAATACCAAAAAAATACATATTGTAAAAATATGCTCCTAAAGTAGATACTAAGATCCAATTTAAGAAAAAAAGTTTTATCATAAATTTATCAGCTTTTAAATGATCATTTAAAAGGTTTTTATCTTCTTCAATCTTATATAAATTTTTAATATATTCCATAATTTATAATCCTAAAATCTCATTTTGCACAAATATCTTGTCTAAAATAGATGCTGTAAATATTTTTTTAATTCGATACACATTATCTTCTTTTTTTAAATAATAAAGAAATGATGTATGTTCTAACTCATCTTCATTTGTTAGTGATTTAATACTAAAAACATTAAAATCGCTTTTTAAATTTTCTAAATCGACTTTTGATAATTGTATTCCATTAAAATTTTTATTAAAATTTTTAACATAAATATCAGCAATATCATCACTTATACTATCTGTTAAATTAATAAAATAGAAATCAATATCTATCTTATTTTTTAGTTCGTCATAAATTTCAGATATTTCTTTTAATCTTGGAGTACAAACATCAACACAACCTACATATCCAAAAAAAACTAATAGATTTTCGTTCTTACTATTAAAAAAAGTTGATTTAATTTTTTTATTCGAATTCAAAACAGTACCACTGTTGAAAATTGTTGGTTGAAATAATATTACAATTAAAATTAGTAATAAAAAGATAGGTGTAAAAAAATAATTTAAAATAATTTTATTCAAAAAATCCACCATTCATAATAAATATCCAATTTATAGTAATTCAACCTACATTAAAAATATCTCTAAAATATTTAATAATTATATATTATACTACATTTTTTAATAAATAAGATAAAAATCCACCATTTTTATAATAAATTATTTCATTTATTGTTTTAAATAATATTCTAACTTTTACTTTGTTGACAATTCCACTTTGAATTATTTCAATTTCAATGAGTTTGTTTACAGATAAATCTTCTGCAAAAATATTTACAAACTCTACACCTGTTAAAGACAAACTTGATATAGAATCATTTTCTAATTTTAGAGGTAATATTCCCATTTTTACTAAGTTTTTTCTAAAATCTTCATCAATAGATTCAAAAATTAATACATTTACACCTATTAGTTTAAAAACTTTTGCTACTGCATCACTGTTTTTTAATGAACCAAAATTTTTACCTGCAAATAATATAATAGGAACATTACTTTTTTTATAAATTTCTACACAATCCGTAAAATTGATATCATTATTGCTTTCAATCTCTTTTGAGTATGCCCCTACTTTAGAACATAAAATATTTTGAATATTTTCATTATCAAATAATCTCTTCTTTAACAAGAATTTATTTGATTTCATTCTTTCTATATTTTTAAAATTATCAATATGAAATCCTAGCTCATTAAAATATTGAAATGTTAAAGAATCTTTTTTAGGAATTGAAAAAGAGATAATATTTTCACATAAAATATTGTCTTTTAATACAGATACTATTCTTCCATTATTAAAATTTATTTTGTCATAGTATTGATTTTCATAAATTTCCCAAAATGGTTGTATTGTTGTAGATTTATCATTCCATGAGTAAGTAGTATCATTAACTTCATTTATTTCCAACCAATGACTATCACCAGTAAATAAGCTATAATAACTAGTTGAAAAATGTTTAAAATTTATTAATTGAACATACTCCAACACTTGTTCATTTGTTGGCCAAATATCTTTAAGATAAATATCTTTTGATATCACATCAGCTTTTATATTAAAGTTTACAGTACCCTTTAAACTGTATGCAATTACTAATGCAGGGGACATTAACCAATTTGATTTAATCAAAGGATGTAAAGTATTGCTAAAATTTCTATTTCCAGAACTAACACTAGAAACATTTAACTTATAATTTTCAATCTCACTTTCAATTGTAGGATATAAGCTACCTGAGTTACCATAACAAACTCCACATCCATATCCACTAATATTAAAACCTAATTTTTCAAAATATTTTAATAAATTCAACTGTTTTAAATATTTCTCTACAGTTTTAGACCCAGGGGTAAAAGAAGCTTTTATATTTGGATTAATGTCTAATCCATTTTCAATTGCATTCTTAGCTAAAAGAGCTGCTTGAATCATTAAAAAGGGATTAGCCGTTGATAAACAAGAATTTATTGAAGCTAAAACAATATCATTATCCCTTAATATATTTCCTCTTTTAAAACTTTCTAACTTACTAGCAACTTTATCTAATAATACTTTTGAATATGGATCTTTAGGACCTACAATGCATGATTTAACTAAATTTAAATCAAAATCTAAAATTTCATCATATTCTAGATTTTCATTTTCATCATTAATTAAATCTTGTAATTCATAATATTCTTTAATAAAATGAACATCAACATCTCTGGTTTTTTGAGCATAATTAATTGTTTGTTTATCAACACTAAAATATGCAATATCAGCATTAAATTCATTAGCCATATTAGATATAGTTGCTCTTGATTCTAAAGACAATTTTTTAATACCCTCCCCATAAAATTCTATAAATTTACAAGAAGATTTTTTCTCTTTTAGAAAATTAGTTAAATTCATTACTAAATCGTAATCATTTACAAAATCATCTAATTCTCCTGATATTCTAACACCTAAAACTTTTGGTATTTGGATGCTTATTCCTTCTCCTAACATTAATGCTAAGGCATCAATTGAAGAAATATTGATAGTATTAACACCCATAGCATTAGCCATCGTAATATGGGAATCTGTTCCAGCAATAAATTCTGGCACGATATATTTTTTATCATTAATCTCTTTTATACAAACTATAGTTGTTAAATACTCTAAATTAATTTGATTTCCTACTCCAAAACCTGGTGGTACAATATTTAGATTTTCAAAAGTTTTTGATGCCCATTTTAAGAATTTATATCTTTCATAATTAGAACTAATTTCATTCTTTAAATTGTTGTTACAACTGTATTTTGTGCTTACACTTTCAACTTCTAAACTATGATCAACTATTAAATCTATAAAAATTTTGGGAGTTAATTTTGTTTCATTAAGATTGTTATTTTTAAGAAAATCTCTCATAGATGCAAAATCACAGAGTATTGGAATTCCATCTAAATCCTCTAAAAGTAATCTATCAGGAATTAATTTTATATCAAATTCATGATTTTTATTAATGAATGAATCAATAATCTGGCTATGAAAAGATTTGTCAGTATTTCTAATTGAATTTTCTAATAAAAGTTTTAATGTATTAGGTAATTTTTTTAATTTAGGATAGATCGAAATAATCTTTTTTAGATCTATATAATAAAAAATATTTCCATCGATTATTAATTTATTCTCAAATTCTTCCAATTTTTTACCTTAAAACTTTAAAGATACAATAATATATCAAAATTATTATTAGTGTGTAATTTATTAAGCCTAAAATACATCAATCTATTCTATAATGTGAGCTTATTTTTTTAAAGGTGATACATGAGTGATACTATAAAAATTTTTAATGCCAAAGAGAATAATTTAAAAAATATTAATTTAGAAATTCCAAAAAACAAACTGATTATTTTTACAGGTTTATCAGGTTCTGGTAAATCAACATTAGCATTTGATACACTGTATGCAGAAGGTCAAAGAAGATATATTGAGTCCTTATCTGCCTATGCAAGACAGTTCTTAGATAAAGTTGGAAAACCAGATGTTGAAAGAATTGAAGGCTTAACTCCAGCAATTGCAATTGATCAAAAAACTACTTCTAAAAATCCACGTTCAACTGTTGGAACTATTACAGAAGTATATGATTATTTAAGACTTTTATATGCAAGAGTAGGAAAACAACATTGCCACCAATGTGGAGATCCTATTTCTCAAATGAGTGCTAGTGATGTAATTGATCAGGTTTTAAAACTTCCTGAAAATTCTAAACTTGTTATCTTAGCTCCAATTATTAATAGAAAAAAAGGAACATTTGCTGATCTTTTAGAAAGCCTAAAAAATAAAGGTTATGTTAGAGCTATGATTGATGGAGTTATGGCAAGGCTTGATGAAGATATAGAGTTAGAAAAAAACAAAATGCACACTATTAAAGTTGTAATAGATAGAGTTGTTGTTAAAGAAGACGTTGAACCAACTAAATTCGTTGAAGTTACTGACGTAGTTCTTATCACTCGTGACAACTTCAAAGACGAACTAGCGAAAAAAGGGCTGTAAGCTCAATTTCGGTGACGGCTACTTTGGCCGTCACCCTCTTGATTTAACGGAGAGAATCTCATGGCGAAGTCCCCTTCTTACATAGAGTTTTGCAATATTTCGAAGCACTTCCCAGGTGTAAAAGCACTGAACAACGTTAGTTTCCGCGCAAGCG
>JALRJW010000343.1 GCA_023268955.1 Aliarcobacter sp.
TATGGAACAAGTTACATTTACAAATAATATTTTATGGAAGGGAATATTGTGAAGCTCGAAGTTGTTTTGGAATAGAGTGTAAAATATGTAAAACTTGTTATCCAACTAGAAAAAAGCCAATTAAAACAAAAAAAGCATAAATAGTTATAAAATAAAACACCTTTAACTGTCTATTATTTGCTGATAACTTTATTCATTATGATTAATAAAGAAGTAGCACTCATTATCGGCGCGGGTGACAGTCTTGGATCTGCGGTAGCGAGAGTATTTGCACAAAATAACTTCATTACTGTAGTTGCTAGAAGGAACGGGGATCAATTATCACCACTTAAAGAAGAAATAGAAAAAAATGGCGGAAAGTGTTTCGCATATAGTTTAGACGCAAGAAAAGAAGAAGATGTAATAAATTTTATTAATAAGATTGAAACAGAGATTGGTGAAATTAATGTGGCCGTATACAACATTGGAGCCAACATTCGTTTCAACATTTTTTAAAGCCATGTTTAAAACTAAAGCAGTGTTATGAGTAACAGTCATATCTTCAAGTAAAAAAAGCTTATTGCCATCTATCTCAAAACCAAAGTAAGCATCAATAATATCTTTTTCAATTTTTATTCCTGTCTGATTCCATGTTCTATTTACAGTCCATTTTTTAGCTTTTTTTCTTTTTATTCTCACTGGTATTTTATCAATATCACCAAAAAATCTAACTCTAAAAACTTCAGTTTCATATTTAATCTTTGTAATCTTAGCTTTCTTTTTGATTAATGAAGTTCTAAAACCTAAAGAATCACACAAATATTTTATTTGTTTAGCTAAATTCTCATTTTTTTGCGTTATTTCATAACCATTAGCCCTAGGGTCATAATGTCCATCACTATCTATTAGACCAGCTAGTAAATCTAATCTATTTTTTGTACTATTGATTAAATAATCATTTGGAATATGCTTATTCTCTATCAGATTTTCATCTCTTAATAATTTCTGTAATGAAAATGCTGTTTTTCCATCTACATGAGATTTGTTTCTTATAGAATATTCTGGACATTTTTCATCTACAATATATGATTTTAATTCTAGATTTAATTTTTGAGAATACTCATATAAATAATCTATAACTTCTTTATCTTGAGTAAAAATTGAAACTTTAGAAGATGAACCATCTCCAAGCCAAAGACCTAAAAAATATGGTTCTATTTTTAATTCTTTTTCATCAAATTCAACGGCAACTTTATAGCCTTTGTAATTGCTTTTAAATTTATCTGATTTAGATAAAAACTCTTTGATATTTATATTTAAAACATCTCCATTTTTATGTGGTCCTTCTGTTCTACTTCTTTTCAAAGATAAAATATGAGATTCATTAACTCTATAGTCGATTCCTTTGTTTTGTCGAATCCAATACATTTGTTCTTGACCTGTAGTGGTTGATAAAACATTTCTAGGGCTTGAGTCATCACCCATCAGTTGATCGCCAACTTTTATATCTTCTACATTTTTCAAAGTTCCATCATACATTACAACTTTTGTACCTCGTCCAAGGCATTTCCCCATAGCTGGCCTAGCTGCAATAATAATCAAATCCCCTTCATTAAATCCTGTTGTTCTTCTATCAAGGGCTTCAAAACCTGTTGTTTCACCTATTAGGTGTTGATTACCAAGCTCTTTCATTTTTCTGATATATGCCATTGTATCATTTGATACAACTTCCATATCTTTTAACTCTGAAGTTGAAGAGTCCGTTGAAATTTTGTAAAGTTCTGCTTGAATAGTATTTAAAGCATCATTTGAAGAAACATCATCTTCAATAGCAACTTTTTTTATAGTAGTAGCTAATGTTGCTAAATCTCTTTTAACTGCTGCATCTTTTATTTCTCTAACGTAAGCAGCAGTATTGGTAATAGGATTGGCACTAAGAATTTCAAGTATTATAGAATCATCAACAATTTTTTTGTCAACTTTTTTTCTAATGAACTCTTCATCAATTGGCATTTGCTCATCATGAAGTTTTAACATCGTTTCAAATATTTTTTGATGAGCAGGAAGATAAAAATCTTTTGGCTTTAAAATTGCAATTACATCCTCTAACTCATCAGGATTAAAGAAAATTGAACTTAAAACTGCCCTCTCAATATTTAAACTATAAATACTATC
>JALRJW010000033.1 GCA_023268955.1 Aliarcobacter sp.
TCTAATAGCTTTAATTTTATCCAATAATTCAGAATCACCTTGAACCAACTGAAGCAGCCTAATTCCAAGTTTAAGTTCAAGAACTTCCATTTTCATAATAGTTTCAATATTTTGAGATTCGATATCTTCTTGGCTTCTTTCTAATAAGGTACCTTCTTGATCTATAAGTTGAATATTTTCTAATTTTAAATTAGGTATTGAACTTGCGATAAAATTTTTAATTCCATTTATTTGTTTTTGAGTTAAATAAACCCCTTGTCTTAAAGCAATCATTGCTGAAGCTGTAGGTTCATTTTTTTTCTCTGTAAAAATTGTTTCTTTAGGTATAGCAATTTTTACATTAGCTCGTAAAATATTAGAAAGGGATTCCAAAGCTCTTGATAATTCTCCCTCTAAAGCTCTTAAATATTTCACTTTATTTTCAAAATTTGTAGTTCCCAATGATGACTTTTCAAATATTTCCCATCCTACATGGGTAGATGTAACCCCTTCGCTTGTAACTAATTTTATTTTCGCAATATTAACAAAATCTTTAGATGTTTTTAAAGTTAAATTATCCCCACTACCTATAATTGAGAAAGGTACACCTGAAGCTTCTAATTCATTACTAGCTGTCATAACTTGAGACTTAGATAAACCTGTTGCAATTGTATAACTTAACTTTTTATCTTCTGCTTTTATATTGCTGTATATTAACAATCCAATTAAAAATACAAAAAGTAAAGAAAAACCTCCGATTACAACTGCTCTTTGTGCAGCATTTAAATTATTAATAAATTTTAGAAGTTGATCCATAAACCTATATTACCTTAAATTAATTTTTTGCAGAAGATTCGATAACAGATCTAAAAAGTCTTGAATCTTTTTTTATTGAAGACTGAATAGCATCAAATAACATCTTATTTTTAGACATCTCTGCCATTTGAGTATCAAGATTTACATTGTTACCATCGTTCTGTTCTTTTAAACCTTTTATTTCAACCATATTGTATTTTTGTTTTTGGTCTAAACTTGAAGATAGTGGTAAATGCTTTGAATTTGTATTTGCTAATTCTAATTTTAAGTTCATGTTTTTTGAAGCTTCATTCATTTGCTCATTAAACATTAACTCTTTGGTTTTATAACCAGGTGTATTTATATTAGCAATATTACTAGATATTACTTTTTGTCTTTCACCTCTAAAATTAAGATTATTAAACAATAAATTTGTTACTGAACTAGCTTCCATTATTTAGTATTACTTCCTATTTTTTCAATTACATTACCATTTATTTGATCTATTGTAGTTATTGCTTTTTGAGATTGTTCAAATCTTCTTTGGGCATCTATTAACTCAATCATTGATCTAATTGGATTTACATTTGATTTTTCAACTGAAGCTTGAAGAACGTACTGACCAGGATCTGCAATAATTTGATCTATATTAGTATTATCTAGTAATTTGTATTTACTCTCTCCTATTTGTTCCAAATTATTAAAGTCGATTCTAACTACACCTAATGAATCTTTAACATTACCTTCTACAACAATTGGCTCATTGTCATTATTTAATATAGAATTACCAAATGAATCAATCAAGAATCCATCAGAAACTTTGAACGCGCCATTTCTTGTGTAAACAATATCTCCATTTTGATTCTGAACTTTAAAAAAAAGGTCAGGTTCTTTTAAAGAGAAATCTAATTCATTACCTGTTTGAACAATAACTCCAGCAGTTTGGTCAATATACTTAGAATTTAATTTAGGTATATCCGTTAATGCTCTGTTTTCACTATTTACGGTTTTAGTAGAATTAGCCCTTTGTATATAATTATTAAATGTACCTTCAGTAACATCCTCTTGTTTAAATCCATAAGAATTCATGTTAGCTAAATTATTACTTATAATATCAAGTCTATTTACTTGATTTATCATAGAAGCTGCTAATGGATATATACCTTGGTTCATTTAATACTCCTTTTTAAAATTTAGTTATTATCTCTTGTTGAATTCATCAATAAGTCTTTCTAAGTCATCCCCGGTAACAACTTCATTATCATCACCGTGAATATGCTTAGCCACTGCAATTTCATTTGTATGATAATCATCTTCAAACAAATTATTTAAATATAATGATAATTTTCTTATTACAGACATTACTCTTTCTATTTTTTGTCTATTAATATCATTAAATTGCATTAATTCCATCGCTTGAAAAATTTGATTATCTTCATTTTGCAAATGATTTTTTATTTGATCAATATCAATATTTAAAGTCTTCATTTGGTCAAGATTTGATACAAAAAGACTTATATTTGGGAACTTCTCTGATAAAGTTTCTAAAAGTTTAATTTGAGAATTCATAACATCAGTAGTATGATTCAAAATAGCTCTAATATCATTATTAGTGTCTAAAGTCGAACTTAATACATCGAAAATCTGAGAAACTTTTTCCTCAGAATCATTTGCAACTTGAGTTAATTGATTAACAACTTTAGTATCTGGTTCAGCTGGAATAGGAATTTTTCCTTCATTAATTTTTGAATCTGTCCATGACTTAAAAAATTCTTCATCTAAATTTTGATTATTTTTAGTTTCATTTTCATTAATTTCTTCAGCATCATCTATTTTCGAATCTATCTCTTCAACAACACTTGCTAAATTTTTCAATGTATCATTTGATTCAGAAGCATTTTTAATCAAATTTTCAATTTCATCATTATTTAAAGAATCAGTGGTTTCTTCTTTATCATCTACATTTAGTTCATCTACCAATGAATCTAAATCAAATTCCTCATCATCAATTTCATTTTCAATACTAGGTTTTTCATTTGTTTGAGAAACTAATTTATCAATTTCATCTATTGATAGCGTTTGATCTGAATCTGTCTCATCGTTTTCAGTTGCTTCATCTAAATCCAAACCATTCATCAAAGCTTCAATTTCTTCTTGACTCATACTCATAATTATGCCTTATGTTATTATTTTTTAAGATATTATCTTTTTAAAACAGCATCTAATTTTTCTTTTAAGATTTCAGCACTAAAAGGCTTCACTATGTAGTTATTAACGCCAGATTTTAAAGCTGTAATAACCTCACCTTTCCCACCTTCTGTAGTAATCATAATTATTGGAGTTTTTGTATGACTACCTTCAGATCTTACTTTTTTCACTAACTCTAAACCATTCATATTAGGCATATTCCAATCTGTTAAAATAACGTCATATGAATTTTCAGATAATAATTTCCAAGCTTTTAATCCATCTTCTGCTTCATCAAAGTTTTCTCTACTAAAACCTAATTGCATAACAACATTACCAATAATTCTTCTCATTGTTGAACTATCATCCACTATAAGGATTTTCATAACATAACCTTCACTAAAATAATTTTCAAAATTTTACCCATTTTAATCTATTTGATTTAAATATCAACTTAATATTTATCTAATTTTAAATTTTATTCAAATATAATGAATCAATTAATAATAAAAAGGATATCTTATGTTTAGAGCCCTATACACTGCTTCAACAGGTATGACATCAATGCAACATCAAATTGATGTAACTTCTAATAACATTTCAAACGTTAACTCTACTGGTTTTAAACAAGATAGAGCTGAAT
>JALRJW010000069.1 GCA_023268955.1 Aliarcobacter sp.
TGGGCCATGCGCGTGCACTGCTAGCACTGACCGAAGAGACCCAAATTGACGCTGCACGTGAAGTCGTTTCCAAAGGTCTATCGGTTCGCCAAACAGAGATGTTGGTTAGATCCCTACAAAATCCGGCTGAACCAAAAGAGACCGCTTTTCTAAAAAACTTTAAAGAAAACAAAAGAATATACGGAATATCTATGTTAATAGAACAGGCTATTCCTTGTTTTCATTACTGGTTTGGTTTTAGCCCAGACGTAGACAATGAGCTTTTAAACAAAATTAACTTTAGATGATTTAATATCAATTAATGCACCATTTAATTCATATTTAGGATTATTATTATCAATAGCTGGTGTAATTTTTTTAATAGAATTAATGAAATTCATAGAAGAAATTTTTAATTCTTTTAAAGAAGAAGAAGCATTTAATTTTGGATATTCTTCAGCATTGTACATTGGTAATTTAAATGTTGATTTTTTTTGTTTAATAATTAGATTATTAGTTTCGATTTCAAAAATGATTTCTTCTGCTTTTAATCTTTTTATAATTCCTAGTAAATTAGAACCATTTACAGTTGCTTTTCCATCTACTGAATCAGTAATTGAATCAATGTTTGCTTCAAGACCAATTTCATAATCAGTTGCTTTTAAATTTAAGTGTGCATTTGAAACTTCTAAATAAATATGTGAAGTTATTGAACTTGCATCTTTTTTTTCTAAAAAAGGTTGCATAGATGCTACAATATTTTCAATTATATTTTTCGTGATTACAAACTTCATTTTTTCTCCTATATATTTTAATATTTTAGTAAAAGTAGTAGTTAATGTGAAAAGATGAAAATACTTTTAAAACTGCTTTAAAATCAATCTTTGAAGAGTTGAGTAAAGTTGTATATATATTCACACCTTTTCACATTTTTATTTAAAACTTTTTCCTAATAATCCTTATTTATGATTTTATTTTTAAGATTTTCAATTATAATTTTAAAATTTTCATCACTTTCCATAAGCTCATTTGCTTTTTTTATGTTATGTGAAATTGAACTATGATCTTTCATACCTAAAAACTTAGCAATATCTGGCATAGAGTTATGGGTTAATTCTCTAGCTAAATAAATTACAACTCTTCTTGCATTTGCAACTGTAGCTGTTCTTTTTTTAGATTTTATATCACTTGGTTTAATATTTAATTGATTTGCAACAATATTAATTACATCAGGTAATTTAACATTTTCTTTTGTTTCTTTTATTTGTTCTTTTAATAAATTTTGCACCATTTCAAGGTTTATTTCTTGATTTAAAAGTGAAGCAGATGCGTTAATTCTAATTAAAACACCCTCTAATTCTCTAATAGAACTATCTAAATTTGAAGCTATGTAATTTATGATTTCTCTACTTAAATTAATACCATTTAATTCAGATTTTTTTTCAATAATTGCAATTTTTGTTTCAAGTCCAGGAATTTGGATATCTGCTGTTAATCCCCATTCAAATCTTGATTTTAATCTATCAACCAAATTAGCTATTTGAGAAGGTAATCTATCTGATGTCATTACGACTTGTTTTTTTGCATTATGAAGTTCATTGAATGTGTGGAAAAACTCTTCTTGAGTTTGCTCTTTACCACTTAAAAATTGAACATCATCAATTAATAAAAGGTCACACTCTCTATATTTACTTCTAAAATGTTCCATATTTTTATTTTTAATTGAGAATGTAAAATCATTCATAAATTGTTCGATAGTCACGTAAATAACAGTTTTATTATGTTCAACTGCCTCATTTCCAATAGCTTGAAGTAAGTGAGTTTTTCCTAAACCTGTTCCCCCATAAATAAACAAAGGATTATATTGAATACCTGGTTTTTTTGATACAGCCATAGCTGCATTAAATGCCATTTGATTTGAAGGACCTACAACAAATGATTCAAATGTGTATGAAGGGTTTAAAATAGTACTTTCTGAGGTTTGATTTTTAACTTGCTCTTGAATAATCTCTTTTTTTGTTTTCTTTTCACCAGAAATTTTTATTTCAATTTTTGGTTTCGTTCCATTAAATTTTTCAAAGCAATCTTGAATAAGTTTAGAGTATTTTGATTTAATCCATGAAGCGATAAATTTATTTGGAGCTTCAAAAATTGCGATATTTTCATCACTTGATATTTTTTTATAAATTAATTGCTTTAAGTATCTTTGATAATCTTGTGGTGATGCTTCTTTTTCGATTACAGATAAAAAATCTTTACTTGTCATTATTTAATCAAACTCTTTTTTCTAAATTGTAGATATTATAGCTAAAAATTATTAAATTAACTGTTTAGATATGTGAATAATATGTGAATTGTTTTGATTATTAAGTGAATATTTATTAAAAAAACATCATTTTTTGGTTATTCTTTCGTGTGAATAAAAATAAAAGCTTTGAAGTGAATAGTTGATGAAAATTTTAGGAATAGATCCAGGAACAAGAAATTGTGGTTATGCGATAGTTGAAAAAAATGGTAGAGATTTAAGACTTATTGAAGCTGGACTAATAAAAATAAAAACTAAAATTTTGCAAGAACAAATTGTTGAAATGACAGAGGGTATTGATTTAATATTTAAAAATCATACTATAAATGAAGTTTCAGTCGAAGATATGTTTTATGCTTTTAATCCAAAAACAGTAATTAAACTTGCTCAATTTAGGGGTGCAATAAGTTTAAAAATACTCCAAGTTTTTGGAAATTTCAGTGAATACACACCTTTGCAAGTAAAACAAGCAGTAACAGGAAATGGAAAAGCTGATAAAACTCAAGTGGCTTTTATGGTTAAAAGACTACTAGGAATCAAAAAAGAGATTAAGCCTCTTGATATTACGGATGCAATTGCAATTGCATTAACTCATCATTCAATGGGTGATATATTTAATAAGCATTCTGATAATATCCAGG
>JALRJW010000159.1 GCA_023268955.1 Aliarcobacter sp.
CATCTTGAATTTTTTTGAATAATTGATTCTCAAAACTTTGTTTAAAGTACATAGCCCATTGTAATTTTTTAATATCGTGAGCATCATTAAGACCTGGAATTGATGGAGGGAAAAAAGTCCTAGTTCCCGCTGCAACAATTAAATAATCATAGGTAACAATTTCTTGTTCTTCTGTATATATTTTTTTTTCATTCGTATCAATATTTCTTACAATTAAATTTTTATACTCTAGATAGTCATGATCTATACCCAAACATAGAGTTGTTAAATCGATAGTAACATCTGCAATATTTGATTTATTTGCAATCAAATCGTAAACCTCTGGTTGAAGATTATGATAAGTATTCTTATCAATCAAGGTTATCTTTATATCCTTATTTTTCACCAATTCTCTAAGGGCATAAATTCCTGCATACCCACCGCCAATAATAACTACTTTTTCCATAGTAATATGTTCCTTAGTATCTTTTTTTTGGATTATACTGTAAGTTTATAGCCCATTTATAGCGCTTTATAAGCATTTTTTATAATTGTTATAATTGCAGAAATATAAATATTTATCTTGCTATGCTAAAATAATCCAAAGGAAAAAATATGACACACAAACTTTTCAACGACTACATAGAAATACAAATTAAATCAAAAGGTGCAGAGCTTTGTTCACTCAAAAAAGAGAATCTTGAATATCTTTGGCAAGGTGATGAAAAATTTTGGGCTAGGCATGCACCGGTTTTATTTCCAATAGTTGGAAAGCTTATTGATGATGAGTATATTTTAAATGATAAAACCTATAAAATGTATCAACATGGATTTGCAAGGGACTGTGATTTTGAATTAATCAAAAAAACAGAAAATAGTCTATCTTTTAAATTGACTCAAAGTAATCAGACTTTAGAAAAATATCCTTTTAATTTTGAACTTTATATTTCCTATGCACTTTTGCAAAACAAAGTTAAAATATCTTATGAAGTTAAAAATAATAGTGATGAAACTATGCCTTTTTCAATAGGTGCACATCCTGCTTTTAATTGGCCTTTAGAAGATGAAATAAAAAAAGAAAACTACTATTTTGGGTTTGAAAATACCAATAAATTAGAACTATTACCTTTGACATCTCAAGGAATTGATTCTAAAACAAAAACTATTTTTTTAGATGAAAATAAACTACCTATAAATGAAGAACTTTTTAAAAATGACGCTTTGATTGTAAAAGACTTAAAAAACAAAACAATAACTTTAAAATCATTTTACAGTGATAGATTTATTAAAATGAGTTTTCCTAACTTTGAATATTTAGGTTTATGGTCAAAACCAAGTGGTGCGCCATTTGTTTGTATTGAGCCTTGGCATGGAATTGCTGATTTTATTGAACACGATAAAAAAATAGAGAATAAAAAAGGAATTAAAATCCTTAAAAAAGATGAGATTTTTAGAAGTAAGTACTATATAGAAATATAGTACTTATTTGTTGTTTGTAGAAGTTGGCTCTGTTTTCTGTACTTGTTGATTTTGTTTTATTTTTTCTTGAACTTTAACAGCATTGTCATATTTTTCACCCATTATTACAAACATATATCCAATTGCAACAAC
>JALRJW010000182.1 GCA_023268955.1 Aliarcobacter sp.
TCTTCTAAAGGTCCACAATCTTCTTGAGTGTTTAATTTTTCTATCATCCAATCTTTTAATTGCTCAAAAAAGTAACTATATGACTTAACAGCACTTGTTGTACCATAATCATGAACTATTCCATTTCTTTTGATAAATGAAGCAATATGGTATCTATTTAATATACCTTTTTCAGTAAAGTTGTCTATTTCAATAATATCTTGAGAGATACCCTTTGTTTTTTCTCCCCAGTTTTTCTTAGTACTTAATTTATTTCCATCTTGAATTCTGATAGAAAAATCATTAAATGCTGAAAAATATTTAGGAACAATATCGATGACTTTTTCATTTTCATATACAAAATCACAAATCAAAGCAACTTCAGCTTCAACTTGAAGGTTATCACACTCTCTACTATGAGTGTAAATAATTTCATCACTTAAAGGATAAGTTCCTAAAAATGAATCATGCCCTTTGATATAAAAAGGGAACATTCCCTTTGGAGCATCTTTGTCTTTTGTTTGAATTACAGCAAATTCATTTGCTTCACCTGCTTCACCTAAGTGGTTAGCAAAGTTACCAGCAACAGCAAATCCCATGTAATCTTTTAAGTCATCTAATAACATATTTATTCCTGTGTATAAAAAAGTGGCAAAACTTTAACATTTTTTATATCTATAAAAAGTAAAAAAGTAAGGTAGTTTAGAAGGTTAAGGTTAATTTTAGAAAAGAGGGGAGTTGCAAAAGGTATTAAACCTTTTGCAAAAGCTAAATTAGATAGTTCTCCATTTAGCAGGACCAGTTGTGTGAATAGAATTTCCTTCTGTATCAACAGCAACTGTAACAGGCATGTCTTTTACTTCAAATTCGTAAATAGCTTCCATACCAATTTCTTCAAATGCTAATACTTTAGCACCTTTAATTGATTGAGAAATTAAATAAGCAGCTCCACCAGTTGCAATTAAGTACATAGATTTGTACTCTTTAATTAAATCAATTGTTGGTTGTTTTCTTTCAGCTTTACCAATCATACCCATGATTCCAATTTCCATCATATCTTTAGTAAATTTATCCATTCTTGTAGATGTAGTTGGTCCCGCAGGTCCTACAACTTCATCTCTAACAGGATCAACAGGTCCTACGTAGTAGATAAATCTATCTTTTAAGTCAACACCATTTGGAAGTGGTTTACCAGCATTTTTGTACTCAACGATTTTTTTGTGAGCAGCATCTCTTGCAGTTAAAATTTTTCCTGATAATAATAAAGTATCACCTGATTTAAATTGAGATAAGTTCTCTTTTGTTAAATCTTCAATATTTACTCTTTTAATAGTATCCATTGGTAATTCAATATCTGGCCAAATATCTAAATCTGGTTTATTAAATGTAGCAGGTCCATTACCATCTAATTCAAAGTGAATGTGTCTAGTAGCAGCACAGTTAGGAATCATAGCAACAGGTAAAGAAGCAGCATGACAAGGATAATCTAGGATTTTAACGTCAACAACAGTTGTTAAACCACCTAAACCTTGAGCTCCAATTCCAATTTTATTGATATCTTCATAAAGTCTTAATCTTAACTCTTCTAAAGCGTTTTGAGGACCTCTCTCTTTTAGTTCATGAATATCAACGTGACCCATTAATGCTTCTTTAGCTAAAAGCATAGATTTTTCTGGATTTCCACCAATACCAATACCTAAGATACCAGGAGGACACCATCCAGCTCCCATTTCTCTTACATTTGCCATAACCCAGTCATAAACTGAATCAGAAGGATTTAATACAGCAAATTTAGATTTATTCTCAGAACCACCACCTTTAGCAGCAACTGTAATATCTAATTTATCTGAATTAGCATCAACAGAGAAGTGAATAACAGCAGGAGTGTTGTCTTTTGTATTTTTTCTCTCACCTGCAGGATCAGAAACAACAGAGAATCTTAATGTATTTTCAGGGTCTGTATAACCTTTAGCAACACCAGCATTTAATACATCTTCTAGGTCTCTAGAAAGTTGTAAATCAGCTTTTAATCCAACTTTGATAAAAATATTAACTGAACCTGTATCTTGACATAAAGGTCTGTGTCCCATAGCACACATTTTAGAGTTAATTAAAATTTGTCCAATAGCGTTTTTAGCAGATTCTGATTGCTCTTTTTCGTAAGCTTCAACCATACTTTTTACAAAGTCTTCTGGGTGATAAAATGAAATATATTGACATGCAGATGCAATCGAATCTATGATATCTTGTTCTGTGATTTTACTCATCGTTTTCCTTTTTTAGAAATTTTTAAATTATATCAATGTAGATATGAAATTTATCTTTTTATTTAATAAGATAAAAAATTAATTTCAAATATGTTTAGTTTTTACAACTATTTGGAAAATATTTAAAATAATTGAAGAAAAAAAAACCCAAGACAAAACGCCCTGGGTTTTTAGAAATTAAGAGAAGAATCTTTTTGTAACTTCGTCCATTAATTTTGCACCTGAGAAGTGTGCTCTTTGAACTAATTCCCAGAAATATCTGTAAGTTGCTCTATCGTGTAACTCACCGTCATATTGAATTGGTCCCCACTCAGCATCTTGTGCTAATAATAAAATATTTTGAGCGGCTTCTAATTCAGTGAAGTCTGGTTTCATAGCATCAACGATTGCTTGTACTTGTGTTGGGTAAATTGACCACATTCTCATGAATCCGAACTCATTTCTAGCTCTTTCAGCATCTTTGTAAGTTTGGTATGGGTTTTTAAGATCTAAAGTTACGTTGTGCGCAGGAATAACTTTATTTTGAATAGCTGCTTGAGCAACTCTTGCTTTTGCTGCACCAATTAATCTGTGATCAAATTGACCTGGAGATCTCATGTTGATTGCTGGAATTGCTCCTTGGTAACCAGAAACGAAGTCCATTAAACCAAAATCTAAAACTTGTAACCAAGGTAATGTTGCAAGTTTTTCAACGTCTTGTAATGCACCATGAGTTTCAATTAAGATATGAATTGGAATTTCTCTTGAAATACCAGCTTCTTTTGCTACTTTTTGGATGTACTCAATTTGAGTTTTTGCATCTTCATAACAAGTTGATTTTGGTAAAGTAATATATGCTAATTTTTCTCCAGCACCTGGAACTAAAATATCAACATCTTGCCTCCA
>JALRJW010000219.1 GCA_023268955.1 Aliarcobacter sp.
ACATATTTAATGAAAAAAATCGAGCCACACATTAATAAAGATGTGGGGGATATTCCAGGATTAGGAAGAGCATTTTATGTATCTTTTGGAGATTTCAACTTATTTGGTGGAACATCAATTCATGAAGATAGAGCAAAAGATTTAATTCCTATGTTTAGACCTATTGTAAATTCATTGCCATCTGTATTTGGAGTATCTTTACAATCAGGTGTATTTGAAAGGGGTATTGGAGAAGGAAATACTGTTAATATTGATATTAGTGGTGATAAAATTGAAGATATCGCAAATGTTGGTGCGCAAATATTTGGAGCTGCTCGTGGTGCTTTAAAAGGTGCACAAGTAAGACCTGTACCTTCTGTTGAATTACTTTATCCAGAAGTTAGAATCAAACCAGATCAAGATGCACTAAAAGCTTTAGGTATGAGTTCAAGTGATTTAGGAATTGCCGTTGATGTTTTAATGAGTGGAAGAAAAATTGGTGATTTTGAGCAAGATGGTAAAAAGAAAATTGATTTAGTTTTAAAAGCAAGTGATAAGTCTATTCAAACTCCTCAAGATATTATGAATTCACAAATTGCTTTACCAAATGGTGCTTTATTGCCAATTTCAAGTTTAGCAACTTATGAAAGCACAACAGGTATTTCAGAAATTAGACACCTTGATGGAAAAAGAACAATTACCCTTCAAGTTACGCCTCCACAGGGTATGACTATTGATGAAGCTATGAAAAATGTAGGTGGTCTTTTAGAAGGATTAAAACAAAAAGGTGTAATCACTGATAAAGTAAATGTTGTAATGTCAGGAACAGCGGATAAATTAACTGAGACAATAGGATTATTATCAATGAATTTCTTACTTGCTTTAGTTATTGTTTATTTACTTATGGCTGCATTATTTGGAAACTTTGTTTATCCAATTGTTATCATGTTTACAGTGCCACTAGCAACTGCAGGTGGATTTATAGGATTAGCTTTAACAAATGCATTTATCGCCCCACAGCCTTTGGATATTTTAACAATGCTTGGGTTTATTATATTAGTTGGTATTGTTGTAAACAACGCAATTTTAATTGTTCACCAAAGTTTAAATTATATTAAACACGAAGGAATGGAGCATAAAATAGCTGTTATTGAAGCTACTAAAACAAGAATTAGACCAATTTACATGAGTTCATTAACTTCGATTTTTGGTATGTTGCCTTTAGTATTAGTTCCTGGTCCTGGGTCTGAGTTTTATAGGGGATTAGGTTCTGTTATTACAGGTGGATTGGCGTTTTCAACAATATTTACAATCTTTGTAACTCCTGCTTTACTTATGTTCTTTATTAAATTAGAGCAAAGAATGGGTAAAAAAAGACCTAAAGAAGTTGAAATACAAAATATTGATTTAAGTAAAGCATAGGAGATAAATATGAATAAATTTTTAAAAACAGCAATTAGTTTAGGTTTTTTAGTTACAAGTTCTTATGCTTTAAATATAAATGAAGCGGTTGAAATTGCGATAAAAAATAATCAAGATTTAGTAAACAAAAATATAGAAGTATCTCAAAGTTTAGATAAAAAAAGTATTGCTACATCAAGTTTTTTACCAAAACTTGATGTTTCTTATGGATATTCAAGCAGTGATAAACTTTTTAATACAATTTACAATGATACAGCTACTTTAAGCACAAAAATTTCATATAATTTATTTAATGGTTTTAAAGATAAAGCAAATTTTGACATCGCTGATTTAAATTCAAAAGCTACTCAATACTATTTTGAAAGTTTAAAATTTGATACGATTTTAAATGTTAAAAAAGCTTATGTAAACTATTTAAACACACTTAATACTAAAGAGACTTTGCAAGTTCAATATGAGTTGTTTAAAAAGCAATATGATGATTCAAAGGCTAAATATGAGCAAGGATTATTAGCAAAAAATGATTTACTTCAAGTTCAAGTAAATATGTCAAATGCTTTGCAAAACTTCACAAGTGCCAAAGCAAATGTTGATATAGCAAAATTTGAATTATCAAATATTTTAGGTGGGTATGATTTAAGCGCTCAAAATATTGAAGAACTTTCTATAGAAGATTTAGCAAGTTTTGATACAACAAATAAAAGTATTGAAAATAGAAGTGAATTAAAGGCTTTAGATTTAAGTAAAATCTCTTTAGAAAAAAACAATCAAATTTTAAATGGAAGTTTTTTACCAAGGGTTGATGGAAGTTTTTCACACAATAATTATTATGAAAATTCACCCTTTGGGAAATATGATAGCGGTGTTGATGGGCAATCAATCGCAAGTGTTAGTTTAACTTGGAATTTATTTAATGGAAACAGTGATAACACTCAAAAAATCATTAATAAAAAAGAGATAGTTAAATTAAACAATGAAATCACTAAAACAAAATTGGCTTTAAATCTGCAACTTCAAAGTGCTAAATCAAACTATGAAGTAGCAAGTGTAAATCATGAAACAGCAAAATTATCGCTAGAACAAGCTAAAGAAAACTATAATATAGTTAAAAGTAGATTTGATGAAGGTGTTTCTTCAAGCACTGATTTAATCGATGCAAACTATTTGCTAACGCAGGCAAAACAAAACTTTTATAAAGCATATTTTGATAAATATATTTCAATTGAAACTTTAAAAAGAGTATTAGAAGAGAACTAAAATAAGATGTCAAAAAAGATTGATTTAAACCTTGATTTTAAAATATTAACCCTAGGATTTGTTAGTATTTTATTTTTGGGTTTAAACTCAATTTTTTGTAAATTAGCATTAGTTGGAAATCATATTGATGCTTATACTTTTACTCTTTTAAGAATAATCTTTGCAACAATTACACTTTTAATAATCTACATAATTAAACATAGAAATATAAGAATTGAGCTGAAAAAAAACTGGTTTTCAGGTTTTGCTCTGTTTTTATATGCGATTACTTTTTCCTATGCATATTTAAGTTTAGAAGCTGGATTTGGAACTTTACTTTTATTTGCTACAGTTCAAATAGCAATGCTTAGTGTTGCTATATTTTTTAAAGAAAAATTCAATATTTTTAAAATTGTTGGTGTTAATATTGCCTTTGCTGGACTTGTTTATCTTTTATATCCAAAAAGTGATTTTAGCGTTGACTTTTTTTACGCTTTTTTAATGATATTAGCTGGTATTTCTTGGGCTGCTTATTCTATATTTGGAAAAAGTAGCGGTAAAGATAATATGGCCTTGTTTAACACGATGGATAATTTTATAAAAGCTACAATTTTTGCCATAATATTCTTAGTTTTTATCGATATAAATTTAAGTTTTGTTACTTATGAAGGAGTATTATATGCTTTTTTATCTGGTAGTATTACTTCAGGTTTAGGATATTTGATGTGGTATTCACTGTTACCAAAAATGCAAATAAACACAGCTGGTATTTTGCAACTTTTAGTGCCCTTGATTTCTATT
>JALRJW010000256.1 GCA_023268955.1 Aliarcobacter sp.
ATACCCTTAAAGAAATAAAATTAATAGTATCAGGATACAGAGGTTCAGATATAAATACACATGCAAAAATGCAAGAAAAACTTGCTATTAGTATGGGTGTTGATAAGAATGATATTATAAGATTAGACTCGCCAAAAGATACACCACAAGAAGCCAAAGAAGTAAAAAAAATAGTTCAAGATAAATCTTTTATATTAGTTACAAGTGCTTCACATATGAAAAGATCAATGCTTATATTTAAAAAGCAAAACTTAAATAGTATAGCTGCACCTACAAACTACAAAAGCCATGAGAGTTCATCTTATAGTTCTCATTTTAATGCCTCAAATATCAAAAAAACAGAGTTAGCTATTCATGAGTATTTAGGAATTGCATGGGGCAAAATTAGAGGTCTTATATAAAATTCAATAAATTAGCTTTGTTTTTTTCTATGTTTTTGGTATTATTGCGACTTAGATGTATTTAGAGGTATAAATGAATATTATAAATGTAGAAAATCTTTTTTTTAAATATAACAAAATCAATGTATTAGAAAATATAAATTTAGAAATCAAAGAACAGGACTTCTTAGCAATAATAGGCCCAAATGGTGGCGGTAAATCAACTTTATTAAAACTACTTTTAAATTTAATTAAAGCTCAAAAAGGAAGTATTCAAAAAACTGTAAAAACAGATGATATTGGATATGTTCCACAAAACACAGATTTAAACACAGACTTTCCAATCACAGCACTTGAAGTTGTTTTAATGGGACATATCAAAAAGCAAAAATCTTTTTTTGGATATTCAAAGGCAGATAAACTTTGTGCAATGGGTTCTTTACAAAAAGTTGGAATGGAAGAGTTTGCTAATACTAAAATAGGTGATTTAAGTGGTGGACAAAGACAAAGGGTTTTTATAGCTAGAGCTTTGTGCGCTAATCCTAAAATAATACTTTTAGATGAACCAACTGCGAATATTGATGTTAAAGGTCAAAATGAAATTTATGAACTTTTAAAACAATTAAATGAAAAAATTTGCATAGTTGTAGTTAGCCATGATATTTCAGTTTTATTAAATTATGCAAAAAATGTTGCACATATTAATAAAAATCTTGTTTATCACAATATTGAAAATCTTAACAACAGATTTCAAAACGAAAATGAACATATGTGTGAAGTTGAGTTATTAAGTGCTTTAGGAAAAGCTCATGCTAGCTGTAATCATCCCCATCACCACCACTAAAAAGGAAAGCTAAATTGGAAATATTACAATATGATTTTATACAAAATGCTTTGCTTGCAGGAGTTTTGATTTCAATTGCAGCTGGTATTATTGGTTCCCTTGTTGTTGTAAATAAAATTACTTTTATTACAGGTGGAATTGCCCATAGTTCTTATGGTGGAATAGGTTTAGCTATTTATTTAGGGTTGCCTGTACTGTTTGGTGCAACAGTTTTTGCAATAATTACAGCAATAATAATAGCAGTTTTAACTCTAAACAATAAAAAAAGAATAGACTCTATAATAGGTATTATGTGGGCTTTTGGTATGGCATTAGGGATTATTTTTGTTGATTTAACACCTGGATATAATGTTGATTTGATGTCTTATTTATTTGGATCAATAATAGCTGTATCAAGTGATGATTTATATTATATGTTCTTTTTGGACCTTTTGATTATCTCACTTGTTGGTGTTTTTTACAAAGAGATATTAGCTGTATCATATGATAGT
>JALRJW010000265.1 GCA_023268955.1 Aliarcobacter sp.
AATACTAATCACAACTTTTTTAGGTTTTAGCTTAGCTATTAATTTTGCACAAGATGGAGTTTTACCTTCATGATTGCATGGTTCTAACGTAACATACATAGTACAATCATTAAAATAACCATTATGATTCTCTTCTAAAAATTTATGTATTTTATGTGAATCTTTCATTGTTTTTAACAATGAATTATTTGAAACTTTTAAAAATGCTTCTTTTAATGCATTTATTTCAGCATGTGGCATACCAGCTTCTTTATGTGCTTCAATCGCTAAAAGTTGATTTTCACCTTTTACTATTACACATCCAACAGCTGGATTTGGATAAGTTAAAAGTTGATATTTCCATGCTTCATCTATTGCTAATTTCATATAAAAGTTATCATCTATTTTCATTATAAATCCTATTTAAAATATTTCAAAGTAAAAAAAAAGGAAGTTGATAACAACTCCCTTTTTAATATATTGATTTTAAATTCTACCATTCAAAATAAGTAGAACCTGAGATTATTGAATCATACGATAATGTTTCTTCGCCAAACTCAGTTTTAATAGTTATTGTTTCATCATTTGCAGCTATTAATTCACCTTTAAATACGTCTGTAGCTACATCTTTAACTTTAACTTTTTCGCCAATACTTGCTAAATAATGTTCTGTTTTTTTTAGCTTTCTTTCAATTCCTGGTGAACTAACTTCAAGAATATATTCACCACTCATAGGCTCATCTACATCTAAAATTGGAGAAATCATTCTTGAAATCTCAGCACATTTATCTAAAGAAATCCCACCTTGAGCTGTTACATAGATTCGGTAAATATTTCTATCATTTTCTCTTGTTGTAACAATATCATACAAAGATGCACCAAGTGATTCTACAGTTAATTTTATAGTATTTTCTAAATTACTCATTATCACTCTCCTCTTCAATATCTTTTGATTTTTTTTCTTTACTAATTTTTGCAAAAAGTGCTTCCATATGTAAAGAGTGTTCTAAACTTGTGTCATTTATAAAAGTAAAATTTGGACATTTATACCAACCTGTACTTGATAACACATATGACTTTATTCTACTATTAGCTTTTTTTAAAAGTTCAATAATTTGTCTAATTTCAGAATCATTAAAATCTGAACCATCAAAATAAACTTTAGCATCATATTTACCATTTTTACAATCAATACCTGTGATTGCTAGAGTATTAATTCTAGAATCACTAAGCGTTGATAATGCCTCAGGAACTAATTCCATAAGCAATGATTCAGTTCTTTGAAGGTTAATACTTTTCATTATTTATCGTCAATATGAGTTTTTTCTTCGATTTGAATAAATGTTTCAATGAAGTCACCAACTTTGATATCGTTGAATTTCTCAAACATGATACCACATTCATAACCATTACCAACTTCTTTAACATCATCTTTAAATCTTTTTAGAGATGAAATTTTACCTGTATAAGTTACAACACCATCTCTAATGATTCTAGCATGTCCACCTCTGATAACTTTACCATCAGTTACTAAACATCCAGCTACTGTTCCAACTTTTGGCACAACAAACGTATCTCTAACTTCAGCTTGACCTGTATTTTCTTCTCTAATTACATTACTCATCATACCAGATAATGCATCTTTAATATCATCAATTAAATCATAAATAATTGAATAAGTATTAATTGTAACACCATCAGCTTTTGCTTTATTTTTAACAGCACCCGTTGGTCTTACGTTAAATCCTAAGATAATACAACCCTCAGAAGCACTTGCTAATACTAAATCTGATTCAGTAATTCCACCAACAGCAGCATGAACAACTTTTACTTTTACTTCTTCATTAGCAATTTTTTCTAAACTACCTTTGATAGCTTCAAGAGAACCTGATACATCTGTTTTAATAATTACAGGAAGTTGTTTAATCTTACCTTCTGCAATCAATCCACTCATTTCTTCTAAAGAAACTTTAGTAGATTTAGATAACTCTTTTTGTCTTTCGTGTTCAGCTCTTTTTGTCGCAATATCTCTTGCTTCTTTGTCAGTTTCTTTTACAATCATAAATGAACCTGAAGATGGAACTTCATTTAATCCTAAGATAGTACCTGTTTCAGATAATCCAAGTTTTTTAATTGCTCTTCCCATATCATCTGTAATAGCTTTAACTCTACCAAATGTAGTATCACAAACAATATTATCACCTATTTTTAATTCACCATTTTGAACAATTACAGTAGCAACTGGCCCTCTTCCTTTTTCTAAAGAAGCCTCAATTACAGTTGCTTTAGCATTTCCAGTTGGGTCAGCTTGAAGTTCTAGAATCTCTGATTGAATTAAAATATTTTCTAATAAATCTTCAATTCCTTCTCCAGTTTTAGCAGAAACCCCAATAAACTCTGTATCTCCACCCCAATCAACAGGAGAAAGATCTCTTTCAGCCATTTGAGCTTTAACCATATCTATATTTGCAGCTTCTTTATCAATTTTATTCATAGCAACAATAATAGGACAACCTGAAGCTTTTGCATGTGAAATAACCTCTTCAGTTTGTTGTTTAACACCATCATCAGCGGCAACAACAATGATAATAATATCAGTTACACTAGCACCTCTAGCTCTCATTGCACTAAATGCGGCGTGACCTGGAGTATCAACAAAAGTAATTTTTTGTCCATTCTTTTCAATAGTATATGATGAAATATGTTGAGTAATACCACCAGCTTCACCAGCAGCTACTTTTGAACTTCTAATTTTATCTAATAACGAAGTTTTACCGTGGTCAACGTGTCCCATAATTGTTACAACAGGAGGTCTAGTTACAAAATTTGATGTATCAATCTCTTCTGTTTCATACTCTTCAACATAGTTAGCGTCTTCTAAAGCATCTTTAACAGTTACTTCAATTCCAAACTCTTCACCAAGAATTTCTAACTCATCTTGTTTTAAGAAGTCATTTTTAGTAACCATCATTCCTAAACTAAATAATACTGTAATTACTTCAGCTGGAGATTTTCCACAAGCTTCTGCAAATTCATATACCCTAATATCTTCAGGAATAGTTACTTCTGTAATTTCTACAGTTTCATTTTCTCTTTTGATTCTTTTCTTTCTTTTACCTCTTTGTAAACCTTGAGGTCTATTACCAAATGCAGCAGGTCTTGAACTTCTTGTTTGAGTAGATTTATCTTTTCTAGGAGGATTAAGTTCTTCTAGAATTTTAGGAGTATCTTGAAGTCCCATATCTAATAAAACTACTTCTTCACCTAAAAGTGAATCTGAACTATGGTCAGTATCATCTGTTTTAAATGTATCAACTTCAATTAATTTACCATGTTCATGAGTTTTTGCAGGACCTCTTTTTTTCTCTTTTTTAGAAGTTTTTGAAGAACTATCATTGTCAATTTTCTTTTCACTACTTCCAAGAATTTCACTTAAAGATTTCATTGATTTTTTTGTATCAGCAGAATTATTTAAAACAGGCATTTCTGGTCTTGAAGTTACTTCTTCTTTTACTTCATCATCTTCAGGTCTGTTTTTCTTAACAATTTTTAAACCTCTTCTTTTTGGAACAATTTTATTGTTAACTTTTTTTACTTTTGGTCTTTCTTCACTTAAAGCTTCAACTGTTTGTGTTGTTTCTTCTTTTTTTGTTTCAATTACTTCTTCTTTTTTTGTTTCAGCTTTAGTTTCAACAGAAATTTCAGTCTTTTCTTCAACTTTAACTTCAGCTGGTTTCTCTTTTTTAACTGTTTTTTTAGCAGGTGCTTGTTTTTTCAATTTTGGGCTATCACCTGTCATTATATAATTAGTAATCTCTTCTGCTTCAGCAAATGAAACTGCACTTTGAGGTGATTTTAAATCTATTCCTAAATCTTTTGCTTTAGCAATAACTTCAGTGCTATTTGCACCAGCCTCTTCTGCAATCTCGTAAACTCTTACTTTATCTGACATATGTTAGTATCTCCTTAAGTTTGGTAACGTAATCTTGGTTACCTTTACACTCTTTTTTTAGTATGTTGTCAAGTCTTTTGTACTCTTTGTTTTTTAATTCACCTAAAATCTTAGGTACGCAAGTCTTACAAAGATAAAAACTTCTTCCGTGGTAGTTAAAAAGAGCTAGACTTTCTTTTTCGCTTATAAATCTTAAAAGCTCTTTTTGTTCAAATTTGTCTCTACAAAATACACAAGTTCTGGTAATTTTTTTCAAATTAGGCAATATTATATCCAAATCTATCTTAATTACATAAAATTTGTTAAATTTCTATTTTTACACCCTCATTATCAAAGTCAGAAACAAAAACTTTAAAATGTGGGAATTTAGCTCTAAGTGCTTTTTCAAGTTTTTTTGATTCATCCTCATAAGCAATAGAAAATAAAGTTGAACCTGAACCTGATAAAGTACTCATCAAAGCTCCATTTCTAAGAGCTGTTTTTTGAACATCAAATAACTCAGGCATCTGTTTCATTCTATATTTTTGATGAACTTTATCTTGAGAAGCCGTTCTTAACATCTTCCAGTCTTCCATTAAAAACGCTGCTGTTAAAAGTGAAGAGTGAGATAAGTTAAATACTAAATCCTCTTTTGAATATTTAAATGGCAATGTTTTTCTAGAAGCTTGAGTTGAAATTGGTCTATTTGGAACTACAATTACAGCTTTTAAACTGTTTGATATAGATTTGTTTATAAATCTAACTTCATTTTCTTGAACCGTAGCAACATTAAATCCACCCATAACAGCAGGTGTAATATTGTCAGGATGATTTTCATAAGCTAATGCTAAATTTAAAAGTTTGCTTTTTTCTACTTTTATTCCTTCAATTGCATATGCACTTGCAATTGCTGAAACAATTACAGCAGAAGAACTTCCTAAACCTCTTGAAAGCGGAATTTCATTGATAAATTCAAATCTAAAGTTTCTTTTTTTATGTGATAAATTATGATAAAAATCATTGAAAATAGAGATAAACATATTGTTATCTTTTAATGCAGGATTATTAGCACCCTCACCTTTTAAAGAAACACTATGAAATTTTGATGGTCTTATAATAACTTGGTTTTTTTTAGCAATTGCTAAACCTAAACAGTCAAATCCTGGACCTAAGTTTGCACTTGTAGCAGGAACAGTTATTTTCATTAATTTCCTTCTTACACTGCTGGCAGATTATAAATTGGCAGCGTATTTTCGTTAAAATCTATAGTACCTAAATCATTTGGTAACTCAAAGTTGGCAATTCTACAGTTATTTTCTATAAAGTCAACTTTAATATCATCACCTTGCTTTATGAAATATTTTTTACCCAAAGCTTTTATGGGAGAATTTTCATTAAATTCAAAGCCACTACAAGCAAAAAGTGGAATATTTTTTGAAATACTAATAGTTTTCAAAAAAATATACGCAACTTTTATTGCCATAAAAGAACCCGGTGTATTTACATAATATAAGTTTTTAATTTCATATTTTTTTAATAGATTTTGAAACAATAATGGTAACTCATCACTTGTTTTACCCTCAATTTCAATTTTCTCTATAAGCTTTTTATTTTCATAAATTCCAACTAAAACAGGATTTGAAATAGTTATAACTAAAACTTCAATCAAATAAAACCTCTAAGCGTTTGCGTAAGCTACTTGGAATACTTCAGCTTCACTTTGAGCCTCTTCTAAATCAAGAATTTCATAATTTGCAGGATCTTCCATAACTTTTTTTAATAAATACCAAATCGGATCTTTAGTTAATTTTAATGAGGTAGACAAATATTTTCCTTATTTAAATTCATTTTGGAATATATGCTTTTTTCCAGACTGCTTAGCAAGAAGTATTTGTTTTTGACGCATCC
>JALRJW010000352.1 GCA_023268955.1 Aliarcobacter sp.
AGTGCAAACTCTATTTGTCTAACTGTTGCTAAAGAAGATTGGAAATTTTTAGCATTGATTATTCTATCAATTGCCTCATCACTTAAAGTCTCTTTTGTTTCATAATGTTTTGCAAATAATTTTAAAACCTCTTTATCATAAGAAAAATACTCTAAAAATTGAGAAGGAAATTCAACAGTATCCCAAGCAACACCAGAAATACCACTTACAAATGGTTCTTCAACTTTACTTAATAAGTGATGCAGTGCATGACCCATTTCATGGAATAGCGTAACAACATCATCATGTCTAAGTAAACTAGGAGTTGTTTCATTTGATTGTGGAAAATTGCAAACAATATATGCTGTTGGCATAGATGTTTTGTCATTTATTTTAAAGTGTGAATGCCAGTTATTCATCCAAGCACCACCTCTTTTTTCTTTTCTAGCTTCCAAATCAATGTAAATTCTAGCAATTATCTTACCATCTTCATAAATATCATAAACATCAACTTTTTCATCCCATTTTTTAGCATCTTTTGCTAATTTGAACTCAATATTAAACATTTGATTTAAGAAATCAAAGAAACCATTTAAAACTGATTTCTGTTCAAAATAAGGTCTATAATACTCTTGATCTAAATCATATTTAGCTTTTTTTAGTTTTTCAGAGTAATAACTCATATCATAAGAGTTAAAGTCTTCAATGCCATCAGCTTTTGCTAAGGCTTTAATCTCTTCTAATTCTTCTTTTGCTTTATCTTTAGCTTTTAAAGCCATTTCTTCTAAGAAATTAACAACTTCATCTTCACTATTTGCCATTTTTGTTGCAAGTGAATATTGTGAATAGTTATTAAATCCAAGAATTTTTACTTTTTCATCTTTTAATTTTAGGATTTCTAAAATAATTTCAGCATTTTGAGGTGCTCTTGTGCAATACCCTTTATATATCTCTTCTCTTTTTGCTCTATTTGTACCATAAGTAATGTATGCTAAATATGAAGGCATTTGTAAAGTAAATTTATATTTTGTTTTACCCTCTTCTTCAAATTTAGCTAACTCTAAATCTGATTTTGGAAGTTCTTTAACATCTTCATAATCTTCAACTATCATTTCAAATTCATTTGTAGCATTTAAAAGGTTTACAGAAAACTTATGAGATAGTTCATTTAATTTCAAATTTATATCTTCTAATCTTTTTTTATCTTCGTTATTTAAATGACATCCAGATAATTTAAAGTCTCTAATCTCATTTTCAAGAACTTTATTTTGTATAATATTTAAGGTGCTTTTTTCATTAGACTGTATATCTTTTATAGCTAAATAAATATTTTCATTTTGCGATACAAAAGTATCATATTTTGATAATACTGGTAAGCACTCTTCATACACTTTTGTCGTTATTTCTGAATTCTTTACAGAATCAATATGAAATATAGGAGTAACAAATTCTGAAATTCTCTCCCCTATTTCTTGAAATGGATGAACGAAATTTTTGTAAGTCTTTTTTTCAATTTTTAGAAGTTGAATAATTTCTTCTTTACAATTATCTAAAAGCTTCTCTAAATCATTTTTTGCATTTTCTAAATTTTCTACACTAAATTCTTTAAACATTTATAATCCTTTTTTTAAAATTTAAATTCTAGGGCAAATCCCCTATCAAAATCTTCATAGTCTTTATAAAAACTGTGGGATTTTACAGAAAAATCTTTAAAATACTCTTCTAATGGTCTTTTTTGATCATATCCCATTTCACATAGTAAATATTTGATTTTTCTTTGATATGTATCATCTATTATTCTTTTTAATAGCTCATCACCAACTTTTCCACCAAAAAGTGCGTTTGATGGTTCATATTTAACATTGTCTGGCAACTTATAATCATCTGCAATATACGGAGGATTTGATATAGTCATAAAAATGTCTTCATTATTTATATTTTCATACAAATCACTTTTTATAAAAGTGATTTTATCTTCAACTCCATGTTTTATAGCATTTTGTTTAGCTAAATCTAAAGCAATATCGTTTATGTCAACAGCCACTATTTCTATGTCTTTAATTAAACTTGCAAGCATAACAGATATTATTCCTGTACCTGTTCCTATTTCTAAAACTTTAACTTTACCATTTTTAGCAACTTCTTCATTTAAAATCTCAATTGCATTATCTATTAGTATCTCTGTTTCTGGTCTTGGAATTAAAACACCCTCTTTTACTAAAAATGTTTCTCCATAAAAAGATGCTTTTCCTATAATATACTCCAAAGGATAATTTGTAGCTCTTTTTTTAATTAGTTTTACTAGTTCAAACTCTATATCAAACTCTTTATCATAATTTAAATGAAGCCAAATTACATTTTTTTCAGTTAAGAACTCATGTAACAAAATCGCCGTTTTTATGTTTTGTGCCAGCATGAAAAATAATTGTCTCTTCTGTATTATGGGGTATTCCACTTATTAAGTTTCCTTTTTCATAAGCTTCAGGATACCCTCCAGCTACCATAACAACATTTGAATATGTGTCTGAAAATAATTCGAGTTTTATTTTAGATAAAGTTTGAGTTGCGGTAGCTTTCATTAATTCTAAAAAATCAGATTTAATTCGTGGTAAAACAACTTGTGTCTCCGGATCTCCCATTCTAACATTGTATTCAATAACATATGGTTCGTCTTTAACATTTATAAGACCAATAAAAACAAATCCTTTGTATGGTATTTTATCTTTTTGTAATCCCTCAATTGTGGGTTTGATTATTCTTTCTTCGACTTTTCTTAAAAAAACTTTCGATGCAAAAGGGACTGGAGATATAGACCCCATTCCTCCTGTATTCAGACCAGTGTCTCCTTCACCAATTCTCTTATAATCTTTGGCGTAAGGAAGAATTTTATAAGATTTTCCGTCTGTCAAAACAAAACAAGAAAGCTCTATTCCGTCTAAAAACTCTTCAATA
>JALRJW010000018.1 GCA_023268955.1 Aliarcobacter sp.
TACAACATCAATCACAACCATACAGACTACACTTTCTTTAGCTACACCACCACCAATATCACCACCAAGTAGGATTGGTGTAAATACAACAGCCGCTATACTAGCACAAATAACTACAGTGAACGCTACCATAGCAGCTACAACAGCACAATCAGTAGCAGCTGTAGGTGCTCCGTCACCATCATTTCCAGCTTCGGCCGCTTTGGTAGGAACACAACTACTTGCTATATCAACCGCTATAAGTGTAGGACTTATTGTACCACAACAAATTTAGAAAAACTAGAAATAATCCTTGTATCTTAGCATAATTATTCGTAGCTTTGTATATGATAAAGGGTAAAAAAATGAAAGATAAAAAAACAATTGATCTAAAACATGAAGTTGAAAAAAGTTTATCCTTAGTTAAATTTATTATGGAAAAAAATTTTATAACTATAAAATTAGATTTGGAAAAATGTGAAATTATTGGAAATAAAAATCAATTTACCCAAATTATAATAAATATTTTGAACAATGCAAAAGATGCTATAGTGTTAAACAATAGTAAAGACCGATATATATTTGTAAAATTATATTGTGATAATAAAAAAATTATATTAAATATAAAAGATAGTGGTGGGGGTATTATTGATGAAATGAAAGATAAGCTTTTTGAACCATATACAACTTCAAAACACAAATCAGTAGGTACAGGAATTGGACTTTATATGTCATACAAATTATTGACTCAAGCCTATAATGCTATAATTGAAGCAAATAATGTAGAGTATGAATATGAAGGAAAAACTTTAAAAGGGGCAGAATTTAAGATAACTTTACCTTTGGATATTGCATAGTAAAGCATTTGAGACCATTTAAAAATCTGTGTCAAACTAGAACGCTTTAAAAATTAGGGGCTTGTGGGCTTGTAAAGGGCTTGTAAATTAAACTGTTTAAATCAGCTTAAAAATTCATTTCAAAAGCTCTAATATCATCAAAGGTTAACTCTAAATTTTTTACTTGATTATCTTGCAAAATAGGATTCATTAAGGCATTTTTTACATTAATATGAGGGATTCCAACTAAATGGGCAATTTCATGGGCTAAAATCACTTTTAGTTGCTCTTTGCTATCAAAACTATAAATCTCTATTTTATTCATGGTATTTTCTATATTTTTCTCTTTTTTATATACGCCATCTTCAATATAGGTTTTTAAAGTAACTCTTTTTTCACCAATTGCTTGACCTTTTACAACTTTCAAACTTCTATTTAAAGACTCGATTTCAAATGCTAAATTGTTTATTTGTCTTAGTAGATTATTGTATGAATTTACTTTATTATTGTATTTTGTGTTTTCTAAATTTAGTTTAGTTTCAAGTTTTTGCTTAACTCTTTTTTCTTTTGAAATCAACTCTTTTTCTTTAGCAATATATGCTTTAATTTTATTGTATTGGTCTTTTGGATATGCTTTTTGTTTATTAACTTCTTTTACATACAAATTTAAAGATTCAATGATTTTGTTTAATTTTTTTGATTGAATGTTGTATTTATCTTGCAAGAAATCCAATTGCTTTTTTGCACTATCAAAATAAGAAATTAGCTCTTTGCTTTTATCCATTTTTCTGTGATATCTTTCAATTTTTCTATCTAGACTTTTTTGAGCATTAGAAGGAGTTATATATACTAAATCTATAGGTTTTCCATCACTTGAATAATCAAAAACATTAAAACCTAACTGTGTTTCAAAAGTTTGTTCAATTTCATCTAATATTTGTTTTAGTTCAAAAGCAGTAATTTTATCTTTGTGAAAATCAGATATTGTGCCAATTTTAATTTTTTCATAACCTGCATGCAAAAATGTAATAAAAAATAAAGTTACAAATATAAATTTCATTTAATTCCTTTGTAAAATTTTAACAAAATTAAACTATTTATCAAAAGATTTTGATATATTTAGCACAAATATTTATAAGGATTTTTTATGGCAATAAAGAAAAACCAAATAGTTGTAATGCAATATGAATTAAAAGTAAATAATGAAATTATTGAAAGTAATTTAGACGGTGACCCAATTGAAGTTAAATTCATGGGTGGTCAACTTTTAGATGGACTAGAAGATAGAATGGTAAATATGAATGAAGGTGAAACTAAAGAGATAGTAGTTCCTTGTGAAGAAGCATTTGGGAAATATGATAAATCATTAACAGAAATTGTTCCTATTTCAGAATTTGAAGGAATTGATTTAGAAATTGGAATGGTTTTAGAAGCAGATGGAGATGATGGTGATATTTTTAAAGCTACTGTAATTGATGTTTCAAAAACAGAAGTTACTGTTGATTACAACCATCCATTAGCAGATCAAGATTTAACTTTTACAGTATTTATTAAATCTATTGCTTAATTAGTCATTTTTTAATTTAAAAAGAGGTTTTAAACCTCTTTTTATTAGACTTTTTATCAGATATGATAATTTGGAGCTTCGTTTGTGATTGTTACATCATGAACGTGAGACTCTCTTAATCCTGCACTTGTAATTTGAACAAACTCAGCAGTTGCTTGGAATGTAGGAATATCTTTGCTACCTAAGTAACCCATTGAAGATCTTAATCCACCAACAAATTGGTGAATAATATCAGAAATTGTACCTCTATAAGGAACCATACCTTCAATTCCTTCTGGAACTAATTTATCAGCTGCTGTTCCTTCTTGGAAATATCTATCAGTACTTCCTTTAGTCATTGCACCAATTGATCCCATACCTCTGTATGATTTATATTTTCTACCTTGTGATAAAATAACTTCACCTGGAGACTCTTCAGTACCTGCTAAAGCTGAACCCATCATAACAGCACTTGCGCCAACAGCTAATGCTTTTGCAACGTCACCTGAATATTTAATACCCCCATCAGCGATAACAGGAACACCATGCTTTGCACCCTCAGCAGCACAATCATCAATTGCAGAAATTTGAGGAACACCAACACCTGCTACAATTCTAGTTGTACAAATAGAACCAGGTCCAATTCCAACTTTAACAGCATCAGCACCAGCTGCAATTAAATCAGCAGTTGCTTCAGCAGTTGCAACATTCCCAGCAATTACATCAACATTTAATTCAGCCTTAATAGCTTTAACTGTATCTAAAATACCTTTTGAATGTCCATGTGCTGAGTCTAAAACTAAAACATCAACGCCTACTTCAACTAAAGCTCTCGCTCTATCTAATTGACCAACACCAATAGCAGCACCTACTCTTAGTCTTCCAAATTCATCTTTGTTTGCATTTGGATATTCTCTTTTTTTGTTAATATCTTTGATAGTAATTAAACCAATTAATTTATTTTCATCATTAACAATTGGTAATTTTTCAATTTTATTTGAATGCATAATATCAGCGGCTTGCTCTAAAGTTGTACCCTCTTTAGCTGTGATTAAAGGCATTTTAGTCATTTTTTCTTCAACATTAAAAGTAAAGTCTTTAGTAAATCTCATATCTCTATTTGTTAAAATACCTAATAAAATATTATTATCATCAACTACAGGAACACCAGATATTTTATATGAAGCCATAATATCTTCAGCGTCTTGTAAAGTTTGTCCAGGCTTAACAGTAACAGGATCAATAATCATACCTGACTCTGATTTTTTCACTTTTTTACATTGTAAAGCTTGAGATTCAACATCCATATTTTTGTGAATAATACCTATTCCACCAAGTCTAGCCATAGCAATTGCTGCTTGATATTCTGTAACAGTATCCATAGCTGCACTTACAAAAGGAATATTTAACTCAATATTTCTAGTTAATTTAGATTTTAATGCAACTTCTTTTGGTAAAACTTCTGATTTAGCAGGTACTAATAATACATCTTCAAATGTTAACGCTTGTTTTCTAATTCTCATTTTTTCTATCCTAAATTGTGTTTTTATTTTTTGTAATTTACAGCTTTTTCTAACGATAAAGCACCATCAAAAAGTGTTTGTTCATCATACGCTTTTGCGATTAATTGAAGACCTACAGGCATACCTTCTTCATCTTTATCAACAGGTAATGAAATCGCAGGTAATCCAGCTAAGTTTACTGAAATCGTGTATATATCACTTAAATACATTTCAAGTGATGTTTTAAATGCTCCAAATTCTGGTGCAGTTGTAGGAGCAACTGGAGATAAAATCAAATCTGCTTCTTCAAAAATTTTTGAATATTCATCTTTAATTAAATGTCTAACTTTTTGAGCTTTAATATAATATGCATCATAATATCCAGAACTCAATACAAAAGAACCTAACATAATTCTTTTTTGAACTTCTTTTCCAAAACCTTGAGATTTTGTTTGGATGTACATATCTTTTAAACCACCCTCACCTTTTCTGTTTCCATATCTTATACCATCAAATCTTGAAAGATTTGCACTAGCTTCTGCTGTAGCAACGATGTAATATGTTGAAACAATTTTATCAGTATCAAGCATATTTTTATGGATGATTTTATGACCTGCATCTTTTAGAGCATTTACAGTTTTTTCAAAAGCAGCTTTTATTGCTGGACTTGCTTGTTCAATAAAATTATCAATTACAGCAATAGTCATCTTTTTATCAGCATTTAAATTTGGAGTAACAGGAGTGTAATCAACATTTGCAGATGTTGAATCCATTGGATCATGTCCTGAAATAATATCATATAAAATAGCAGCATCTTCAACATTTTGAGTTACTGGACCTACTTGGTCTAATGAAGATGAATAAGCAGTTACACCATATCTTGAAACTCTTCCATAAGTTGGTTTCATTCCAACTACACCACAATAAGCAGCAGGTTGTCTAACAGAACCTCCGGTATCAGTTCCAAGTGCAGCAACAGCAATACCAGCAGCAACAGCAGCAGCACTTCCACCAGAACTTCCACCAGCAGTTTTATTTGAATTGTGAGGATTTAAAGTTTTACCATAACAAGAAGTGTTTGTAGCACTTCCCATAGCAAACTCATCCATATTTGCTCGTCCAAATGGACTTAATCCAGCTTTTCTAAGATTTGTAATTACAGTTGCATCATAAGGACTAATATATCCTTTTAATATGTTACTACAACAAGTAACTTCCCAATCTTTTACGTTAATGATATCTTTAATAGCAATAGGAACACCTTCTCCTGAAGTTGAAATATCACTATTAATTAATTGTTCAACGTACGCACCATCGTTGTTTTGTTTTATTTTTTCAGTTAATTCTTCTTTTAAGCTTTTAAGTTCTTCAGCACCTAACTTAAGTGCTTCTTTTAGAGTAATCAAAAAGTTTCTCCTACGATTTACAGTTGTTATAATTCGCTAGATTGTATCTAAAAAATCATTAAATTTTGGTAAAGCTATTTTTTAATGTTAGATTAAGATTTTAGGAAATAAAAAAGGGGAAAGAACTTAATCTTTCCCCTTTTTTGATTGAATAGAAGTTAATTACTATACAAATGAAATGAAAGCCATTTGTGTAGCATCACCTTTTCTAATTCTAGTTTTGATAATTGATGTATATCCACCATTTCTACCTACGTATTTTGGTGCAATTTCATTAATTAATTTTTTAACTGCTTCTTTATCTTGTAAAGCTGCAAATACTGTTCTGTGAGTATTGAAGTCTGCTTCTCTTGAAGTAGTAACTAATCTTTCGATATATCTTCTTAACTCTTTTGCTTTTGGAACAGTTGTTTCAATTTTTTCTCTTTCGATTAAAGCGATTGCTAAATTTTTTAACAATGCTTTTCTGTGCGCAGAAGTTCTATTTAACTTTCTATATCCGTGCTTATGTCTCATTTTAAACCCTCTATTATGCTTTTAGTTGCTCTAGTTTTCTTCTTAACGCAGAAGCAACATTTTCTGGAAGTGTATTTTCAACAGGATAACCTAATGACTCCATTTTCTCAGCGATCTCATCATAAGATTTCTTACCTAAGTTTTTAATATTCTTAACTTCAACTTCACTCATTAGTACTAACTCACCTAAGAACTTTAATCCAGCTCTATCTAAAGAGTTGAATGATCTAGCACTTAAATTTAAGTCATCAATTCTTACTACTAATTCCTTGATTTCAGATGGTTCTTCTCCTGAGTCACTTACTGTAACTTCAGATAAGTCAAATACTTTGTTAAATACTGACATTTGAGAATACATAACTGAAACAGCTTCTTTAAACGCAGTAATTGGTGAAATTTGACCATTTGTTTTAACGTTAAATACAGCTTTTTCGAAGTTAGGATTATCTTCAACTAACATTTTTTCAATATCGTAAACTACTTTTTCTACAGGAGTGAAGAAAGCATCTAATGGAATGTAATCAGTTCCAACAATCTCTCTAATATCTTCAGATGGCATATATCCAATACCTCTTTGAATAATTAAAGAAAAAGTTAAGTTACAATCACTATTTATAGTTGCTAAGTGTTCGTCAGGAGAAACTACATCAACTTCTGAGTTGATTAAGTCTGAACCTTTGATCTCTTTTGGACCGTCAAAAGAGTACTCAACTACCACTTGTTCTTCATCACCATTAATTTTAAACTTAATATTTTTAAGATTAATAATAAAAATAGCTATGTCTTCTAACATACCTCTTAAAGAATCAAACTCATGTGAAGCACCTTCAATCTTAACAGCAATTGGAGCGTAACCGATTGAAGAACTTAAAAGTAATCTTCTTAATGGATGTGCTAAAGTAATTGCAAAACCACTCTCGAATGGATATGCAGAGATTCTAGCTTCATTTTCACTGATTGCTTCGATCTCAACTTCTGTTGGTAAAAACGGTGTATCTGCAAATTTTTTCATTAGCTACCTTTTATTTATTATTTAGAATATAACTCTACGATTAATCTCTCTTCAACAGGAATAACTACTTCTTCTCTAGCAGGGATTCTTGTGAAAATTCCAAATACTTTATCTTTTTCTACGTCAACCCATTCAACCATACCAGTTTGGTTAGTTAATTCTAACGCTCTTTGGATTTGAGGATTGTTTTTAGATTTTTCTCTAATTTCAATTTTTTGACCAGGTTTAACGATGTAAGAAGGTACATTTACTCTTTTTCCATCTACTAAAACGTGGCAGTGTGTTGTTAATTGTCTAGCAGTTGCTCTAGTTGTAGCAAATCCCATTCTAAATACAACGTTGTCTAATCTTTGCTCGATTAAAGTAATTAAGTTAGCCCCTGTATTACCTTCTCTTCTTGCAGCTTCTTTAAAGTATTTTCTGAATTGTTTTTCAGAAACACCATACATAAATTTAGCTTTTTGTTTTTCTCTTAATTGTAAACCATACTCAGAGATTTTAGCTCTTCTTTGTCCATGTTGTCCAGGAGCAAATGGTCTTTTTTCTAATGCAGATTTTCCGTTAAGTCTTCTTTCACCTTTTAATCCAAGGTCTGCATCAAGTCTTCTTTCAATTTTTTCTCTAGGTCCTCTATATCTTGCCATCTATTAGTCCTTACACTCTTCTTCTTTTTGGAGGTCTACAACCATTATGTGGTAATGGTGTAACATCTTTTAACCAAGTAACTCTGATACCTTCCATAGAACCTACAGATTTAACTGCAGTATCTCTACCTGAACCTGGTCCTTGAATTTTAATTCCAACGTTTTTAATTCCGTGTTCCATAGCTTTTTGCATAGCATCTTCAACAGCAGCTTGTGCAGCAAATGGAGTAGATTTTTTAGAACCTTTGAATCCTAAGTTTCCAGCACTTGACCAAGCAATAGCATTACCTGCATTGTCAGTTACTGTAACCATTGTGTTATTAAATGAAGCTGCAATATGTACGATACCGTCAGCAATATTTTTTCTTACTATTTTTTTTCTAGTTACTTTTCTTTTTGCCATACTTTAATCCTTACGCTGCACCAACAGTTTTCTTTTTACCTTTTCTTGTTCTGGCATTAGTTTTAGTCTTTTGCCCTCTACAAGGTAAACCTTTTCTATGTCTTAAACCTCTGTATGAACCTAAATCCATTAAAGCTTTAATATCCATAGCTACTTTTTTTCTTAAATCCCCTTCTACTTGGTAGTTGTCTTGGATTTCTTTTCTAATTGTAGCTGCTTCATCTTCTGTTAATTCGTGTGCTCTTTTGTTGTAATCAATTCCAACAGCATCTAAGATTAATCTTGAATTATGTAAACCAATACCATAGATATAAGTTAATGCATATTCCATTCTTTTTTTATTTGGTAAATCAACACCCGCGATTCTTGCCATGTCTTTTTATCCTTGTCTTTGTTTGTGTTTTTTGTTATCGCAAATTACTCTTACGATACCTCTTCTTTTGATAACTTTACATTTATCACACATTTTCTTTACTGAAGCTCTTACTTTCATAAGTTTTGTCCTCTTTTGTGTTGTATTGCCAAATTTACAACAGGGAAGAACTGCCTAGAAAAAAGCAAACTACTTTGCTTTTATATTCTAAGTTCGCCCCGATTTAATAACCATTGTTTGAGTATTAATCGGCGGTGCAAAGCTAGTCTCTAATTACCGTAAACGGTTTAGAAAGCTTTTTTCCGTTTCTTCCCAACCCTTTATAAAACACAAAAATTTTATAAAACATTCTCTAATGGTTGTAAAAATGGATTTGGATTATATTTAATCTTTGCTTAAAGATAGTTGAATTATCATATCAATATATTATTTAAAGGACAACACTTGAAAATCTATGAAAATGATTTAATAAATATACAAATTGAAGAATCTGAAATTCCATGGTTAAAAATATTTACAAATAAAAACTTAAAAGAATTTTCTGATTGCTCAAAAGAGATAAAAGAAGAAATATTTTCAAAACTAGACATAATTGAAAAAGAGATGATATCTTATTATAAACCTGAAAAAATAAATATTGCATCTTTTGGAAATTATGTACCCCATGTACATTTTCATATAATGGCAAGATTTAAAGAAGATTCATTTTTTCCTGAACCAATGTGGGGTAAAAAACAAAGGGAAGCAAACTTAAACTTGCCATCTTTTAATGAATTCATAAAAGTTTTAAAAGAGAAATTATAATTTCTCTTTTAAAATAACTTATCAAACTTATTTTTATTTGTTGATGTAGTTAGCAATAATATCACCCATTTCAGTAGTTGTAACAATCTCTTTAGCATCATATGCTGCTAAATCTTTTGTTCTATATCCATCTTTTAATACATTTTTAATAGCGTTTGAAATCATATCAGCTGCTTTATCTTCACCTAATGAGTATCTTAACATCATTGCAGCACTTTCTATTGTTGCAATTGGATTTGCTATTCCTTGTCCTGCAATATCAGGTGCTGAACCATGAATTGGCTCATAAATAGCTGTTTTATCTCCCGTTGAA
>JALRJW010000029.1 GCA_023268955.1 Aliarcobacter sp.
TAACGCAAACGTCGCCCGATGCACTTGAAGGGTTGCAAGCATTTCTGCAAAAGCGCGATCCGAAATTTAGCTAAAATTAAAGAAGAAAAATTAAAAGCCTCAGAACAAGCTAATCCAGCAGAGTAAAATATCATAAAAATATAAGAACCCTGAGTTACTTCAAACTAGACAATTTATAATTAAGATGTTACGTACCGATCTAAATTTAACAGGAGTATTTTATTAAATAATGTAAATACTTTAAATGAAGTCTCTACAAGTGCAGCCTCATCTTTAGAAGAAACTGCAGCAGCTTTAGAAGAGATAACAAGCACTATCATTGGAAATACTGAGACTATTGTAAAAATGTCAAATCTTGCAAGTGAAGTTATGGACGCAACTAATCATGGTAATTCTTTAGCAAATAAAACATCAAAATCTATGGAAGAGATTAATAACCAAGTTACAGCAATCAATGAAGCTATTGTTGTTATTGATAAAATTGCATTCCAAACAAATATCTTATCACTGAACGCAGCTGTAGAAGCAGCAACTGCTGGTGAAGCTGGAAAAGGTTTCGCAGTAGTTGCTCAAGAAGTTAGAAATTTAGCAACAAGAGCTGCTGAAGCTGCAAAAGAGATTAAAAATCTAGTTGAAAATGCTACTTTAAAAGCCAATGAAGGTAAAGTTATTGCTAGTCAAATGATAAATGGATACGACGGATTAAAAGTTAATATTAATAAAACAATAGAGTTAATAAAAGAAGTTGAATCTGCATCTAAAGAACAAAGAACAGGAATTGAACAAATAAATGATGCAGTAGCAGAACAAGATCAACAAACTCAAAAAATAGCTATGATTGCTTCAGAAACAAATCAAATAGCTAATAATACAGCAAAAGTATCTGAAAATATTGTTAAAAGTGTTGATGAAAAGAAGTTTCCTGGTAAAGAAAAGATCATCTAATTAGGAGTGTAATTTTTACACTCCATATAATCTTGTAAAAGAATTTCAAGCACTCCTCTAAAAAAACTTATTAAAATTTATTTTTATTTACATTCTCAACAACACTACTAGCCAATGATTCTGTTTTTATTGCGATATCATGTGTTTGTGAAGCAATATTAGCATTTTGTTGAGTTTGTTTATCTAGATTTGACAAAGCATCATTTATTTGTTCAATACCCTTTAATTGCTCCTTACTTGACATTTCAATATCTTGGATTAAATTTAAAGTATCAGATATATTTTCACTGATTTTATCAAATCCTTCTCTCATCCTATGAGTAATCTCTTTACCTTTTAATGCTTTAGTATTAGCTAATTCAACAATACTTTTTATCTCTTTTGCCGCTTCTGCTGATCGATTTGCAAGGTTTCTAACTTCTTGAGCAACTACAGCGAAACCTTTTCCTGCTTCACCAGCTGTTGCTGCTTCTACAGCTGCGTTAAGAGATAAAATATTTGTTTGGAATGCAATTTGGTCAATTATTTCAATAGCTTCATTAATTGAAGCAACTTGTGTATTAATTTCATCCATTGACATTGTTGTTTCTTGAGCTAAACCTTGACCTTCTTTTGTAGAAACACTTAATTCTTTAGCTACTTGAGCCATCTTTATAATATTTTGTGTGTTATTAGATGTATTGCTTGTGATTTCTTCAACAGCAGCAGCTGTCTCTTCTAAGTTTGCAGCAGCAGCATTTGAGTTATTGCTTAAGTTATTAACATTTGTTAATAAGGTATTCGCATTTTCTAAAAGCTCTAAACTAGTATTTTTATTTTCAACTAAAGTATAAACAATACTATCTCTAAGATTGTTTATATATTGGTATACTTTTTTAAAATCATTTTGTACACTTTCACCATCTAACTTGTTTAGATAATTTAAATGTTCAAATGATTCTAAAATTTCTGTCATCTGTTTAAAGTTAGCATTTATATGATCAACAAGGCTATTAATAGTTTTAGCAATATAATTTAATTTGAAATTTGAAGTGTTAGTGTGATAAATTTTATCAGAAAAATCTCCATTTTGGATCTTTTCTGAAACTAACATTATTTCACCATAAATAAGAAGTTCATCATTATTTTTATTGTTTATTTTTGAGTAAATATTATCAAGTTTTTCTTTTAATTGCTTTTCAAAAGTATTAGAAGTATTAAAATTAAAATTTGGTAAGTCATTTCTATCGTTATCTAAAAATTCTTCAATGTTGTCTAACATCTCTAAAATATTAGCTCTATTATTTGGAAAAAACATCTAAAATACTCCTATAAAGTTTTATACAATTCAATTGCATTGTTTATTTCTGTTTGTGTTGGTTTAACCCTTACAGATATATATCTTAATTCACCTTCTGGTGTTTTAGATGGATAAGCTGTTGCATTAACCCAATAATAACCACCATTTTTAGTTTTATTTTTAACTATGCCTTTCCAGATCTTTCCAGCTTGTACAGTTGCCCATAAATCTTTAAATGCAGCTTTTGGCATATCAGAATGTCTAACCATATTGTGAGGCTGTCCAATTAATTCTTCTCTAGAATATCCAGCTATTTTGCAAAAATCATCATTTGCATATCTGATGATACCTTTTGAATCTGTCTCTGAAACAATTAAAATATCTTGTGAAAGTTTGATTTCCTTACTCATTCTCTAATTTCCCTAAATATATGGTTTCTAATATAAAAAAATTTAATAATTATTATAATATTCAAAATTAGCTTTAATTCTTCATTTTTATTAATTATTTTAATATTAAAAATTTTTGAGAGTTAGGTTTTAATAAAATTATTTTATGAACTTTTATCTTTACTAAATAGGAATGGGGGAGAAAAATATTTCTTAGTTTTCTTAAAGTGTTTAAAATGTCTATTTATTGGGAGTTTGAAAGGAATATATTTTAATTAGTGGAGATGTCAGTTTTCTTATACTTTAAAATTAACTAAATATTTTATTTAGACCTTTTTGCAGAATTACTTTCATCTTTTCACAATCAGTAATCATACAATCAATCGATGCTTTTATATAGTAATCATTTTCTAAAGTTTCTTCATAGTTTATATATTCATAACCATTGAAAGTTACTATCATATCAATGAATAGTCTTAATGCTCGTCCATTACCCTCATTAAAAGGATGTAATACGTTGAATTCACAAATATAAAAAGCAAGTTTATCTATAAATTCATCTTTTTTTGATATATCTTCAAAATCTTTTAAAAAATTGTCATTTTTTAACTTCATAAAAATCTCATTTGAAAATGATGATAAATTTAAGTATGGACAAAAAATACTTTCATCTTTTGATATATTTACAGTTCTAAATTTCCCTGCCCAATCATATAATTGAAAAAAAATTTGTTCATGAACTTTACAAAGGTACTTTTCATCAAAATTAACATTTTCATCTAGCTTTGTATGAAGATGTTCATAAGCTCGAGCTAATAACTCTTTTTCAATTTCAGTTATAACTTCAAGTTCTTTGATATTTAGTTTATTTATAGGAACATCACTATTTTCATAGTAAATGTGATTTGAAGGAGGGTAGTATTTCATTATTTAAGTAAAGATAAATATTGTTTTACTTTTTTTAATGTTTCTTTGTCTCTAATAGGTTTATAACCCTCTATTTGATTTGAAATTGAAGCTGTTTTTAAAGCTTTTTTTCTAGAAAAAGGTGGTTTACTCATACCTTAACTCCTTATACGATGTTAGTATTATAGCAGATAATTTAAATTAAATCTATATCTTTGTATATTGTTTTTTAATGCATTTTTAACAATATCATTTGCTGAAGAAATTGAATAATTTCAGCATATTAATTACTATAAAAGGCTAAATAGTAACTTTTCTTTTATCTATTGATGAAATTATTGAAGAAGTTGAAGCTTTTTTAACTTGCAAAAATTAGTTTATCATTAAAAATCACAAAAATATACGTGATCTTTTTTAAATATAAGTTTGTAAAGTTTGATATTTACTGGGTAGAAATAGGGGATAAATATTTTTTATATGGTGGAGATGTCCGGATTTGAAAAATATGATTTTTATATATTCTTGTAAAACTACTTAATATCTCTGTAAAACCCTATTTTAAGTATTTTTATAACCTTTTCTTAATTTTTCATATTGTATATTTTTACAAAGTTTTACAAACTAAGGGTAGAAAAAGGGTAGAAAAAAATGGCTTTACTTCAAACCAAAATTATTCAAAAAAGATTTAGTAGTGACTTAATATCAAAAGAAGATTTAGCTAAGAGACTAAATACTAATATTTCTAAAATAAATGAGTATATATTAGGTGATACTGAAACTCCTAATAATATGAAAATTATACCTGATAAAAATGGAATGGTAAATGTTGAATATTCAAAAGAAATTGAAGTTCCAAAATATGAGGGTGTATTCTATAATGAGTTAAAAAATGGAGATAGAACTTACTATATCACTTATAAAGAAATAGGAACTAATAAAAAGATTTTTC
>JALRJW010000110.1 GCA_023268955.1 Aliarcobacter sp.
ATTGATTATTTAGCACAAAAAGGTGGATTTGAAGTATTTTATGAATTCTTATCTTTATCAAAACATAAAAGAATTAGAATTAAATGTTTCTTACCAAAAGATGAATATATTGATTCATTAACACCATTTTTCAAATCAGCAAACTGGTCTGAAAGAGAAATGTATGATATGTTAGGTGTAAAAATTACTGGACACCATAACTTAAAAAGACTTATTATGCCTGATGATTGGTATGACCACCCATTAAGAAAAACTTATCCACTTCAAGGTGATGAAGCAGCTTCATGGTACGAAGTTGACAAAATCTTTGGAAAAGATGCTAGAGATATTATTGGACCAGAGCAAAGAGATCCAGCTGCTATTGATAGATATGATACAACTAGATTTGCAAGACTTGGTCATGAAGTTCCGTTTGGAATGGATGTATCTCAATTTGAGCCTGAAACTCCAATTTCTTATGAAGAAGAAGAGGGTAATACTTTAGTTAAAAAATTAAAACCAGAAGAATCTGTGGTTTTAAAAAGAAGAAAGTAGAAGAATATGCAACAACCAAATAGATTAAAACCATTTTTTGAGAATATAAACTTCGAAAGAGAAGATAATACGATGACTGTAAACTTTGGGCCTCAACACCCATCAGCGCACGGTCAGTTAAGATTAGTTTTAGAGCTTCAAGGTGAAGAAGTTGTTAAATCAAGACCAATGATTGGATACCTTCACAGAGGTATGGAAAAAATGGCTGAAAATATGATTTATAATGAGTTCTTACCAACTACAGATAGAATGGATTATATTGCAGCTACTTCAAATAACTACGGTTATGCTTTAGCTATTGAGCAATTATTAGGAATCCAAGCTCCAAGAAGAGCTGAGATTATTAGAACTATGCTTTTAGAGTTAAATAGAATCACTTCTCACCTTTTCTGGTTAGCAACTCACGCACTTGATGTTGGTGCTATGTCAATATTCCTTTACTGTTTTAGAGAAAGAGAATATGCGATGGACTTAATTGAAGCATATTGTGGAGCAAGACTTACTCACAGTGCTGTTAGAATTGGTGGAGTTCCTTTAGATTTACCAAGAGATTGGTGTGCTGATGTTTTAAGTTTCCTAGAAGTTTTAGATGAACAAATTCTAATTTATGAAGGTTTATTAACTGAAAATAGAATTTGGAAAATGAGACTTGAAAACGTAGGTGTTATTTCACCTGAGATGGCAAAAGATTGGGGATGTTCTGGTATTGCTTTAAGAGGTTCAGGTATTAAATGGGACTTAAGAAAAGAGATGCCTTATGGTTTATATCCTGAATTAGAGTTTGATGTTCCTGTTTCATATACAAATGATTCATATGGAAGATACAAAATTTGTATGCAAGAGATGAGAGAATCAGGAAAAATTTTAAGACAATTAGTTCCTATGTATTTTGAATCAAAAATTGAATTAATGGCTCATGCACCTAACTATATTTCTGCTCCAAAAGAGCAAATCATGACTCAAAACTACTCTTTAATGCAACACTTTGTTTTAGTAACTCAAGGTATGAGACCACCTGTTGGTGAAGTTTATGTTGCAACAGAATCTCCAAAAGGAGAGTTAGGATATTTTGTAGTAAGTGATGGAAGTCCTTATGCATATAGATTAAAAATGAGAACACCAAGTTTCCAACATACAGCTATTTTAGAAGAGTTGTTAGTTGGGTTGCAACTTGCCGATGTTGTTACTATTATTGGTAACTTAAACATCGTATTTGGTGAAATTGATAGATAATAGGAGTTAGTATGCAAAGATATGATTTAAGATATTTAAAAAATGACTTCTATGACAAAATGCTAGAAATCATGGATAAAAAAGTTGCACCAAATGAAGTTGCAATTATTATGTTTGAAATTGGTGATTTCCAAAATGTTCAAAAAAGTGCAGATGTAATTTATGAAGCTGGTTATACTTTAATGAATTCTATTAAATTCAATGAAGTTGACTGGACTTTAGTTGTAAAAAAAGTAAAACCTGAAGCAAAAGTTGTTGAAGCAGCTGAAGAAGCAGGAGAATAAGAAGTGTCAATGGATGTAATTAAAAATAGTGATTTCATAATTAGTTTTGGAACTTGTTTTAAAACAAATGGTGAAAAAGAGATTTTAAAAGAGCTTAAATCTTTTAATGGTCAATTTGTTTTTATGCATCCAATTGACAACAATGAATTAAAATCAGTGTATTGCCAATTTATAAAATATGAAGTGGGTAGTGAAGAGGGAATTGCAGCAATGCTTTTAAATGCATTTGCAAAAAATCTAACTCCTGCTATAAATGATTTTATAGATGACTTAGACTTAGGATATATTTCAGCAGAATCTTCAGCAGGTGAAGAGGAGTTTGAAGAGGCTTTAGAAAAATATGAAGAAGCTTCAAGTAAAACTCTAATTGTTGGAAGTGATATTAAAAATCACTCAAGATTTGAAAATATTGTAAGTTTATTAGCTGTGATAAAGAAATATAGTGATTTTAATTTAGTTGTTTTAGACAAAGAAATTGAAAACAAAGTTAATGAATCAAATTGTGAAAATATTGAAGAAATCGATGAACTAAGTTCATACGATGGAACAGTTTCATATTTTATTTCTAGTGATGATTATTCAAATAACATAAATGCAAGTCTAAGTTTTTCAAGAATAGCAAAAGTTGAAGATAATGATGAAGTTTATGTTTGTTTTGATGATAAAAAACTAAAGAAAATTTTTAAAATTGATGAAAATTTAAGTGGAACAGTAGCAATTACAAATGATATTTGCGAAGGTTATTGTTTCAAAAAAGTTAAATTATTAAAGGTTAATGCATAATGGGTGATATGATTAATTTAACAATTGATGGTAAAGCTATAAGTGCTGTTGATGGAGAATCGATCTTAAATGTTGCAAGAGCGAACAATGTGTTTGTTCCTGCAGTATGTTATATAACAAGATGTTCTCCAACGTTGGCTTGCAGACTATGTTTAGTTGAAGCTGATGGAAAACAGGTTTATGGTTGTAATACTAAAGTTAAAGATGGTATGGAAATCAGTACAGTTACAGAGAATATAGCTAAAGAAAGAAGAGCTATTATGGAAGTTTACGATGTAAACCATCCATTACAATGTGGTGTATGTGATCAAAGTGGTGAGTGTGAATTACAAAACTACTCTTTATATATGAAAGTTGATTCTCAAAGTTATAGTATCAAAGATATTCATAGACCAACGCAACACTGGGGAGTTATGAACTATGACCCAGGTTTATGTATCGTTTGTGAAAGATGTGTAACTATCTGTAAAGATATGGTTGGTTCAAATGCACTTTCAACGGTTAAAAGACCAAGTGATAACATCGATAAAGCATACAAAGATGAGATGCCAAAAGATGCTTATGCTATGTGGAATAAGCTAAATAAGTCTTTAATTGGTTATGACCATGATGCATGTACAAACTGTGGAGAGTGTATTTCAGCTTGTCCTACGGGTGCTTTAGTTTCTCATGACTTCCAATATACATCAAATGCTTGGGAATTAAAAAAAGTTCCAGCTGTAAATCCACATTCAAGTGATTGTGCATTTATGTATTATGAGATTAAACATGCAGGTGTTGAAAATCATAAGCAAATGAAAATTTACAGAGTTACGAATGAATTCCATTATTCAACTGTAAATGGTGCAGCTAGATTTGGATATGACTTTGAAAATAAATGTGAAGGTAAAGATGCTGTTGCATTTAAAAAAGCTGTTCAAGCGTTTAAAGATGCTGATACTATTAAATTTAATTCATACATTACAAATGAAGAGGCATTAATTTTACAAAAAATTGCTCATAAAACAGGTGCAAAATTAGTAAATGAAGATGCTAGAAAATATCAAACATTCTTGAAAAATTATGCATCAACAGCTGGAAATAGTTTATATTCAACAAAGCCAGTTGTCGCATCAGCATCACTACCCAATTGAGATTCAACTTCCATTCTCTTATATACAACCTGTTCATCTTCCACAATTGTATTATCGTGTGTGTTGCCAGTTAAGAAATTGTAATCATACTCAGCCCAATCAGTAGAGTTAGATGCCGGCGCAGCCGTTGTACTCGGTGAAGCAACAACCTGATAAATTTTTCTATTGTGGAAAACTACGTCATCAGTATTGTAAGTACCCGCAGCCCATTCATCTATAGATGATGTTTCACCCATATCTAATGGACAAGCAAACAACGCATGGTTAGCACCCAAACTAGCAGTCCAATCGGTTTGTCTATGGAAATCATCAGGGTCTTCAAATTTCAATAGAGAGAAAAGACAAAAATATAACAACCATTGCGCCTGATGAATTAAAGTTAAAACAAGTTAATGAACTACTCCAAACACATCTTATACGAAGAAAAGTAGATCCAAGGGTATTAGAAGTTAAATCTTCAGAAGGTGCATCCGGT
>JALRJW010000137.1 GCA_023268955.1 Aliarcobacter sp.
TCAAAATATCATATAGTATTTCATAGTGCCAAAGAAATTGATGAAAAAGGAATTAGTGCTTGTTTAAAAGCCTCTATTTTAGAAATCATAGAAAAACTAAATCAAAATTCCAGTGAAGATATTGAATTTTTAATGGATGGAAACACTTCTTTTGGAATTTCAAATCTTCAACATCTAATAAAAGCAGATGCAACTATAAAAGAAGTAAGTGCTGCTTCAATTCTAGCTAAGGTTTCTAGAGATAGATATATGGATGAAATTTCTTCTAAATACGAAAAATACTCTTTTGAAAAACACAAAGGATATGGAACTAAAGCACATGTTGAAGCTATCAAACAATATGGAAGAAGTGATGAACATCGTCACACTTTTAAGTTAAAAGCTTTGGGTGAGGAAAAAATTGGCATTCAAAAAAATCTATTTTAATAATTTTAGTTTATTACTTAAAAACATTAATCAATCGTTAAATTTTTTCTGCTAACATTGTAAATAATTTAAGATAAAAGGATTTTAATAATGCAAATAGAAGTATCTCCAGAGGTATTATTATCTCAATTAGGATATTCAAAAAGTGAATCTTCATTAAAACAAGCGGAAAAAATGATCTCTGTAACTAAAAATTTTGATAAATTTTCAAAACATATTTTTTCTTTAAATGATCACTTAAAAAAAATGAATGCTTATGTTGGTTTATCAAATAAAACTGACTATCTAAAAATTAAATGTGATGAAAATGATGCACAAGAAATCTTAGAAGAGTTCCACCAAGAAGTAGCACACTGGTCTGATAAATATAATGTAAAATTAGAAAAACTTGATGGAAAACCAATTTATTATATTTTAGGAATTGTTGCTTAAATTCCTAAAATATCTTTCTATACATATGACAGTAAGGCACTTTATTGTGTCTTGCGTAATAGTCTTGATGATAATCTTCAGCTTCGTAAAATTTAGACATACTATAAAGAGTTGTAGCTACATTATAACCCATATCAGTCAATCTTTTTACATATTTAATACAAATAGCTTTTTCATCTTCATTTTCATAGAAAATACCAGATAAATATTGACTTCCAATATCAGGACCTTGACCATTTGTTTGAGTAAAATCATGGGTTTCAAAAAACTGTTTTACAAGCTCATCATAAGAAACTTCAACATCATCATACTCAACCCTAACACACTCTAAGTGACCTGTTAAACCTGTGCAAACTTGATGATAATTTGGATTTTCAATATGTCCACCCATGTAACCAGAAACTGCCGATTTAACACCTTTAAAATCTTCAAAAAAATACTCAGTTCCCCAAAAACAACCCGAAGCAAAATATGCTTGTTTAATTCCCATAAAATCGACCTTTCTGAGACTTTTTAGTTCAAAAAGGATGTTTTTAAAATCCTTTTGAAATAACCTTTTTTAGGGACAATTTAAGTTTAGTGTCCCAATTGGTATCCCTTTTTTTCATTTTATTCTTGCTAACATTATAAGGTTAATAAACTTAATTTTCTTATTCTATTAGACTTCTATTTTTACATCAATCCTAAATGTCAGGTATTAATTCAGGAAATATTTTCATTGCAAAATGTGCATTAAATTTTATTCTAATATCTCCTCGTGGAGTATCAGATTGAATATAATTTCTTTTTAATAGTTCTTTAATTAGTTCTGATGCCAACGTTTGTTTTGAGCCAATTACTTTATGAACATCTCCTCTTTTTAAAGTACCTTTAATTAAAAGCTCTTTTAAAAGTGTATTTGTGTGTTTTGGTAAAGGATCAATTTTATACATTTTTTCCCTTGAAAAAAAGACATAATTATCAATTCTTTCTACTAACTCTTTTATTCTTAATACTGAATTCATATATTCAATTTGATCTATAGAGACATCTAACATAAAATTAACTAAATTATACAGGCCTCTTTTTGTTAAATTTCCTCTTCCATCATAATCATTTGTTCTAATTTCATCAGCTGCTGCCAAAAGTGATTTATATTTTGTATTATTTCTTGCTAAGCCTCTTGATAAGTTCCAAAGTCCATGTCCTTCAATTCCAATAAAATCGATAAGTGCATCTGTTAATAATCTTGATGTTCTACCATTCCCATCTAAAAATGGGTGAATCCATAAAAATCTATGATGAGCAGAAAAAATATTAAGAATTTTATGTGCTTTCATCCCATATTTTACAGTATTAGAATAAGCATTATTGAATTCAATTAATGTACTCTCTAAATCTTTACATGGTATTGCAATATGAGAACCTATTTTAACATCTCTTTTTCTTAGTTCTCCAGGAATCATATTTATAAACCCATCATCTTTTTTTATTTTTAAAAAACTTTCCATACCTTCATAAGAATAGAAAAATTTATGAATATTTTTTTGAAATTCAAGATCAAAAGGAAATTTACCTAAGACACTAATTTGTGTTTCTAAATACTTTTGTGTATCAATATATGCTAAAGAAAGATGTTGTAACTGACTCTCTTTAGTATCCTCAAGAAACTCTTTATTCATAGCTTTTTCAATATTAATAGGGTGTGTGCCTTCAGATTCAATTCTATTAGAATAATAACTATTTGTCACTCTTAGTAAATTTTTGATTTCATTAATAACAACATCATTATATCCACCAAGAAGCTTTGGACTTTCAATGGTTATATACTCAGCTTTTTCCAACAATTCATTAGTGAATGTTCCATCTAATTCAATTGGGATTAATGGTGAAAATTGCATGTATGTTCCTATTCTGATTTATATTAAATTATTTTAACATCTATTAGCATATTTACAAATAAAACCGTAACTATTTTTGAAACTAATTTTACCCGTGTAATTACTATATTATAGTACTTATTAAGATTTATTAATTTTTTTAAATAAAAAAAACTGTAACTATTTTTGAAACTAATCATATTTATAAAATCAAGACTATTAACTCTAAAATCAACGTATCTTTTTCTAAAGGTTGGAATTATAGTATTGTTCAACAGAGCTTTATGATAAGTAAGGAGACTTAGTACATTTTTTAAAGAGATCTTGTATGTAAAAGATTTCTTTTTTCCAAAGATAACCCCTGCTTTTATCTTTTTTCTAAAGTACCATATGTTGTTACGCTGAAAACAATAAGTAATGTTTTTCATAATTTATCCTAATTTAAAATTAGAATAAAATGAAGTTAGTAACCCAAAAAATATCCCACTTATATATTTTTACTTTAGATAGGATTGTATCAAAAGTATATTTCAAAGCCCTTAAAAAGGGACTTATTTTTCAATATGGTTGTTTCTTCCCCAAAAACAACCGCTTGCGAAATATGCATATTTAATCATCATTTAGCCTTGAAATTTAAAGAAATAGAGTTTACGCAATGTCTAATATTTTTAGAAGTAAGTCCTTCTCCTTCAAATACATGACCTAAATGACCTCCACAATTAGCACAAAGAATTTCTACTCTTCTTCCATCTGCGTCAATTTCTCTTCTGATTGCACCTTTAATTTCATCATCAAAACTAGGCCAACCACATCCTGATTTAAATTTTGAAGTGCTTTCATATAGTGGAGTATCACATTTTTTACAAGTATAAACACCCTCTTCATAAAAATCATTGTATTTACCAGTAAAAGGATACTCTGTTCCTTTATTTTCAATTACTCTTATTTCTTCAGCACTTAATTCATTATATTTCATATCTAATTTCCTTACAATGTTTCAAATCTTGCTTCAACTAAAACTTTATCACCTTTTAAAATTTTACCAACAAAAATATCTCCAACAACATACTTTCCTACACCACTTGGCGTTCCAGTCATTAAAATATCACCATCCTCAAAACTCATGAAAGTTCTAACTTCTTTAATAATATCAAGGGGCTTGTTAATCATTAAATCAACTCCACCTTTTTGTTTTAATTCTCCATTGATATATAATTCAACACTTAAATCATCAACGCTATCATTAAAAGGAACAAAATGTGAGAAAACTGCACTACCATCAAATGCTTTAGCTCTTTCCCAAGGAAGACCTTTATCTTTTAATTTGCTTTGCACTTCTCTTAATGTTAAATCTAATCCAAAACCAACTGCACTAATTGAATTTTCTTCAATTACAAATGAAATTTCAGCTTCATAATGACAACTTGAAAAATTCTTTGGAAATCTTAATTCTTGAGAAATCGAAGAGTTTGGTTTATTAAAAAATACCATATTATCAGGTGTTTCATTGTTTAATTCTTTGATATGGTCAACATAGTTTCTACCAATACAAACAACTTTTGAAGGTTTTATTTCCTTATCATCAATTAATATATTATTCATCATTATCCTCATATTTTTCAATTAAATCTCTAATTATAACTGAAGTTATACCCCATATAACTTCACCTTTATATTTGTAAACCCAAATTTTATGCTTTTTATTTCCCCAAGGTTTTTTATATGTATCAGGTAAACCTAACTCTTCAACTGGAAATAAAATATTTTTTTCACCATTTTCATCAAACTTAAATGGATGAATTTCATGGGCAACAGTGTACTCTAATGGTTTATGTTTTTTAAAAAATTCCAATGGAATTAAAATTGTTTTCTCCACTTCATTTTTATCAATTTTCATATTTAAATATGCTTTTTTCTTAACTCTTCCAACAAAAGAATCAATAACAGTTCCAATAGGTGCAACATAAGTATCAAGTTGACCTAAAATTTTTATATCTTCTTTTTTAATTCCTAATTCTTCGTAGGTTTCCCTTAATGCAGTATCTAAAAAAGTTTCATCTGTTTCTTCATATTTTCCACCAGGAAAACAAATATCTCCACCTTGTCTAATATGGGCAGCTCTTTTTTGCAATAAAAGATGATATTCACCTTTAATTTTTACCAAAGGAATTAAAACAGCACTGTTAAAAAATCTTTTTCTACCTAATACTCCTGGAGTTTCAGGTAGATTTGCTATCAATTGTTTTAAATTATTCTTTTTCATTTTAAATCTTTACAATACTATTCTTCACAAAATTTAATAGCTTCAATCATTGTTTGAACTATTTTTCTTAAATCTTCTTCACTAATTACATAAGCAACAATTG
>JALRJW010000138.1 GCA_023268955.1 Aliarcobacter sp.
TTACTTAGAAATTATTAATTATCTGATTTTAATAAATAAAGAAGTTAGAGTATTTAATACTATTTGTGATGCAACATTTGAAAACCAAGACGCAGCTAGAAAATTATCTAAAGAAGTTGATGTTATGGTTATTATTGGTGGTAAAAGCTCATCAAACACAAAACAACTTCAAACTATTGCTTTAGAAAATTGTTCTGATTCATATTTAATTGAAAATGTTAAAGATTTAAATTTAACATGGTTCAAAAATAAGAAAATATGTGGTGTAACAGCAGGTGCATCAACTCCTGATTGGATTATTAAAGAGGTAGTTGAAAAAATCAAAACCATCTAAAAAGTTTATTTAAGACTTTTTTGTATATAATGTACCCATTTTAAAATACGGTAAATATGAAGGAATAAAATGGGTATCGAAGATATAGATTTAGGTGAAGACTTTGATTTTGAGCAAATGCTTAATGAGTCTTTCGAAAATGCTGAAAATAATTCAGTAGTTGATGGTGTAATCGTAGAGATTACTAGTGATAGAGTATTAGTTGATGTAGGTCAAAAAATTGAAGGTACATTAAACCCTTCTGAGATTACAATCAATGGTGAACTAAGATATAATGTTGGTGATTCAATTCCTGTTATGTTAATGGGTAACAGAGGTGAAAGACCAAACATTTCTCACAGAAAAGTACTTCAAAAAGAAAAATTTGACAACTTTGTAAAAACTCATGGTGAAAACATTGAGGATTTAACTGTTGAAGGTAAAATTGTTTCTGTTAAAAACAGAGGTGGATTTACAGTTGAAGACGAAGATGGTTGTGAATATTTCATGCCAATGGCTCAATCTTACTTAAAAGCACAAGGTGCAATTGGTAAAAAAATCAAAGCTAAAGTTCTTAAAGTTAATGAAGCACAAAATTCAATTATTATTTCTAGAAAAAAATTAATTGAAGATTCAAAAGCTTCTAAAGATACAAAAGTAGCTGAAATCATGGAAAAAGCAGAGCCTGTAAACGGTATCGTTAAGAAAATTACTTCTTATGGTATGTTTATTGACTTAGGTGGAATTGATGGTTTAGTAAACTACAATGAAATCTCTTACAAAGGTCCAGTTAACCCATCTAGCTATTATGCAGAAGGTGATGAAGTTACAGTTTCAATTTTATCTTACGATAAAGCAAAACAACACTTATCATTATCAATTAAAGCAGCTTTAGCTAATCCTTGGGAAGAAATTAAAGACGAATTAGAAGTTGGTGATACAATTACAGTTACAGTTTCTAACTTTGAATCTTATGGTGCATTTGTTGATTTAGGAAATGACATTGAAGGTTTATTACACGTATCTGAAATTTCTTGGAACAAAAACTTAAAAAATCCAAAAGATTTATTAACAATCGGTGATGAAATTAATGTTGAAGTTATCGAATTAAACGTTGATAAAAAAAGATTAAGAGTTTCATTAAAGAACTTACAAGAAAAACCGTTCACTAAATTTACAAAAGAGCACAGAGTTGGTGATGTTGTAAAAGGAACTATTGCTACATTAACTGATTTTGGTGCATTCGTTACTTTAGGTGATGTTGATGGTTTATTACACAATGAAGAAGCTGCATGGGATTCTAACACTAAATGTAAAACACTTTTCAAAAAAGGTGATGAAGTTGAAGTTAAAATTATCAAAATTGATGCAGAAAAAGAGAATATCTCTTTATCTATTAAAGCAATTGCAGAATCTCCAGCTGAGAAATTCCAAAATGCATTTAAAAATGGTGACATTGTAAAAGGTCCTATTAAAGATAAAAAAGATTTCGGTTTATTCATTAAATTAGATGACAACTTAGATGGTTTAATCAGAAATGAAGACTTAGCACCTTTAAATCTAGAAGATTTAAATATCGGTGATGAAATTGAAGCGGTTGTTATCAATATTGACACTAAGAAAAATAGAGTTAGATTATCTTGCAGAAGATTAGAACAACAACAACAAAGAGAAGTTTTAAAATCTGTAAGTGATGATTCTTCTATGACTTTAGGTGATTTATTAAAAGACCAAATTAAATAACTAGGATATATTTAGATGAGAAAACATACTATTGTAGTTTGTGACCATATTCATGAAGATGGTCTAAATATTTTAGCAAATACAAGTGATATTAACTATGTGTTTGCTGCAGATATTGACAAAACAACTTTACTAGATGTAATTAAAGATGCTGATGTAGCGATCACTAGATCTTCAACTGATGTTGATGAGAAATTTTTAAACGCTGCAACTAATTTAAAAGCTATTATTAGAGCTGGTGTTGGTTATGACAACGTTGATATCGATGGATGTAGTAAAAGAGGAATTATCGCAATGAACGTTCCTACTGCTAACACTATTGCTGCAGTTGAATTAACAATGGCTCACATGCTTTCTTGTATGAGAAAATTTCCATATGCTCACAATCAATTAAAAAATGATAGAGTTTGGAAAAGAGAAGATTGGTATGGTAATGAGCTTTATGGTAAAAAATTAGGTGTTATTGGTTTTGGTAATATTGGGCATAGAGTTGCATTAAGAGCTAAATCTTTTGAAATGGAAGTAATTACTTACGATCCATACATTCCTTCAACAAAAGCAACAGATTTAGGAATTACTTATACAACTAATTTTGATGATATTTTATCTTGTGATATTATTACTATTCATACACCAAAAAACAAAGAAACAATCGACATGATTAGTGAAAAAGAGATTGCTAAAATGAAAGATGGTGTAGTTTTAATTAACTGTGCTAGAGGTGGTTTATATAATGAGGAAGCATTAGTAAACAACTTAAAATCTGGAAAAATTGCAATGGCTGGAATTGATGTATTCAAAAAAGAACCAGCTACTGATCATCCATTATTAGATTTACCAAACGTGACAGTTACTGCTCACTTAGGTGCTAATACGAAAGAATCACAAAAACAAATTGCTATTCAAGCAGCTCAAAATGCTATTGAATCAGCAAGAGGTATTTCATACCCACATGCTCTTAACTTACCGATTGATGAGAGCAAAATTCCTTCATTTGTAAAACCGTATATCGAATTAACTCAAAAAATGGCATTTTTTATTGCTCAAAGTGATAAAGCAGAAATTAGATCTATTAATGTAGCTGCTGAAGGTGAAATTGCTGAGTATTTAGATTCACTTCAAACTTTTGCTACTGTTGGTGCGTTAGCAGTTAACAGTGGTGATGAAATTAACTATGTAAATGCTAGTTTTATTGCAACAGAAAAAGGTATTGATATTACTACTTCATCTTTTTCAAATCATAGTGGATACAAAAATAAAGTATCAATTAAACTTACAACTGCACATGGCGTAAGTACTATTTCTGGAACAGTATTTAATGATGATGTTCAAAGAATTGTTGAAATCAACGGATTTAATTTAGATATTGAACCTCAAGGTAAAATGATTATTATGAGAAATAAAGATGTTCCTGGTGTTATTGGTGAAGTTGGTAAAACTTTAGCAAACAACAACATCAACATTTCTGATTTTAGATTAGCAAGAGGAAAAGATAACAAAGCATTAGCTGTTATTTTAGTTGATGAAGACATCAATTCATCTGTATTAGGTGAGTTATCAAATATTGAAGCAGCTATTTCTGTTTCATATGCTGACATTTAGGAGAAATTATGGCAATTGGAATGAGTGATCTTAAAAAAGGTCTTAAAATTGAAATCGATGGTACTCCATATAAAATTACTGAGTATCAACACGTAAAACCTGGAAAAGGTGCTGCGTTTGTAAGATGTAAAATTAAATCATTCATCAACGGGAAAGTTATTGAAAAAACTTTCCATGCTGGTGATAAATGTGAGACTCCAAACTTACAACAAAAACAAATGCAATTTTTATATGATGATGGTGAATTATTACAATTCATGGATACAGAAACATATGAGCAAATTGGTTTAACTTATGATCAAGTTGGTGATACAATTAACTGGATTTTAGATGGTATGACTGTAGATATGATGTTCTTCAATGGAAAAGCAATCACAGTAGAACCACCAATGGTAGTTGAATTAACAATTACTGAAACTCCACCAAACTTCAAAGGTGACTCTCAAGGTGGTAGAAAACCTGCTACTTTAGAATCAGGTGCTGTAGTTCAAATTCCATTCCACATCGTAGAAGGTGATGTAATTAGAGTTGACACTAGAACTGGTGAATATATCGAAAAAGTTAAGTAGTTTTACTACTTAACTTTTAACTTATAATTTTATTTTTAAAAAAACTATTTTCTCTTCCCCAATATAATTTTCATGAACAATTTCAAAATCAATATCTAGCTCATTTAATTGACTATTAAGACCATTTCTTATTTTAGGTGATATAATTAGCATTACATAGTTAATTTTGTTTTTAAGTGCATTTAAAAGTGAATATGTACCTTCTATCATTACAAACTTATAATCTAATAATTTAAATAAATCATTACTAATGATTACATCTCTATTTTGCACTTTAAATAATGGTATATCTTGATCAAAAATCTTTTTATTTGAATAAATCATAACATTAGGTGCTCTACCTGCCACATATCTTGAATCAAGAGTTGGTTTATCAATTCTAACAGTATTTCCACCTATCATTAGTAAATCAATTTTATCCCTTAAACTATGAACATACAATTGACTCATCATATTTGAAATTTTTCCATCAATACAGCCATTTAAAGTTTGAGCCATTTTAAAAAAAACAAATGTGTTATTCTTCCATTGTTTAAAAGGCTCAATTAAATTATTACCCTCTTTACTTAATACATTTATTACAACTTCAATTCCAGCATCCCTAAGAGTCTTAATACCACCTGTTGCTTCACTATTTGGATCAATAATACTAATCACAACTTTTTTAGGTTTTAGCTTAGCTATTAATTTTGCACAAGATGGAGTTTTACCTTCATGATTGCATGGCTCTAAAGTAACATACATAGTACAATCTTCAAAATAACCATTATGATTTTCTTCTAAAAATTTATGTATTTTATGTGAATCTTTCATTGTTTTTAACAATGAATTATTTGTAACTTTTAAAAATGCTTCTTTTAATGCATTTATTTCAGCATGTGGCATACCAGCTTCTTTATGTGCTTCAATCGCGGCGCCAACCTCAACATTGGTGAGCGGTTCGCTCTCTTGACGAGAAAAGGCCCGCAGGTTTCGAATG
>JALRJW010000177.1 GCA_023268955.1 Aliarcobacter sp.
ATTAAAGATAGGATTTGATAGAGTTTTAGTAGAACCTAGTATTCATGGAAGAGAAAATGTAACCACAGAAAATTCTGTAAGGTTTTTTGAAGATTATTGTAATTGGCAAAGAATTACTGAATTTAAGGAGTGTATATTTCAGTCACCTGCAGCACAAATAGTATCTGAAGCGACTGGATCTAAATCTGTACAATTATTTCATGAGCATATTTTTATAAAATCTTAACTATAATAAGCTAAATAGGATACACCAACATGAAAAAAATTTTACTATTTAGCTTACTTTTTTTTACTACTTTTTTATATGCGCAAAATACAAAAGAGGTATTATTAATTCATTCATATCACAAAGGATATATATGGACAAATGATATTTCAAATGCCATTGAAAAAGAGTTCTCAAATCATAAAAATATTGAGTTAACAACGGTTTACATGGATACAAAAAGAGTATCTAATCCTAAATATTTAGATAGTTTAGTTACTTTATACAAAGAACAATTTAAAAACAGAAAATTTGATTTGATTTTAGTAAGTGACAACAACGCTTTTGATTTTATAATCAAATATCATAATCAACTTTTTAAAGAAATACCTGTTTTATTCTGTGGAATTAATAACTTTGATAAGGCTCTGTTAGATGAAAACAATATGAAAAATTTCATGAGTGGAGTAGTTGAACAAGTTGATTTAGAAAAAAACCTTGAATTAATTTCTGATTTACATCCAAAACTAGAAAATCTTATTATCATAAATGATACATCAAGCACAGGACTTGCTGTAAAAAGAGATTTAAGAAATATAATCAAAAAATATAATCAAAAATTCAATATACAGTATATTGATAACATGGAAATAAATGCCCTTAAAACAAAAGTGGCAAATCTAAAAGAGAATGATGTAATCTTATTTGTATTGCTTTTTAAAGACCCGACAGGAAAATATTTTACTTATAAACAAGGTTTTAAACAAATCAAAGAAGTAAGCAAAGTTCCTATTTATGGACTTTGGGATTTTTACATGGATGCAGGAATAGTTGGAGGACTTTTAACCTCAGCAACAGCTCAAGGGCAAGCCGTATCTAAAATGGCATTATCTATTTTAAATCAAAATAAGTCTGTTAAAGAAATTCCTATTTTAGAAAAATCACCAAATATTTATATGTTTGATTATAAAGAACTTGAAAAACATAACATAGATATAGGTCCATTTGTAGATAAATATAAATTAATAAATGAGCCAAGTGATGCGTATAAACAGTATGTTCAATTTATTTTAATTTCTGTAACTGTGATACTTATTTTATCTATTGTAATCATCATATTAAAGGCTAATATCACAAGACGAGTGAAGCTTGAAAAAGAGTTATCAAATAGAATTGAATTTGATAAAGTTCTACTTGATACAATTCCTAATCCTATATATTACAAAAATACAAATGGGAAATTTTTAGGATGTAATTTAGCCTTTTCAAATCTAGTTTCATGCCCTAAAGATGAGGTTATTGGAAAAACAGCCTATGATTTCTTTCCCCTTGAAGTTGCTAGTAAAAATCATAAAATAGACAAAGAATTACTTGAAACTTTTAGTACCAGTACATCTGAATTTACATTTCATACTCCATCAAACAATATGAAGCATATAATTTTAAATAAAGCTGTTTACAGAAATATTGACCAAAGTATTGGTGGTATTGTTTGTATTATGGATGATATTACAGATAGAATTCAGCAAAAACAGTTTTTGATTCAACAAAATAAATTAGCTGAAATGGGTGATATGATTGCTGCAATTGCCCACCAATGGAATGAACCTTTAGTTGAATTATCAGCACTTGTTCAAGATATAGAGACTTCATATTTACTAGATGAACTTGAAGATAAAGATGTAAAAGAGTTTGTAAATGATTCAATGATTCAAATTAAATATATGTCAAAA
>JALRJW010000191.1 GCA_023268955.1 Aliarcobacter sp.
CGTATCTTGAGGTATATCTTTTACTTCATATTTTTTATTATCTATAAAAATTACATTCATAATCTTTCCTATACATTTTAGATTTCTACGCTTATATTGTATAAAAGTTTTTTTAAATTGGATAGATTATTTATATATAATCCTTGCCTATTTCTATAAATTTAAGATATACTTCATTTTTTGGAGTTAAAATGAATAAACAATTACACCACTTAAATTTAATATCAAAAATAGAAGATTATTGCAAAACTAATGGACTTAGTGATGGTCTAATTGACACTAAAATTCCATCATTGAAGTTTTATATTACAAAAGAGATTTCACAGTTTAGTAGTATCATTTATGAACCATGTTTATGTTTGGCATTGCAAGGTGAAAAAGCTGTTGGCTTTGATGATAAAATGTATGGTTATTCTCCATCTCAATATCTTTTAACTTGTGCAAATATTCCTGCAAATGTAAAGATAGTAAAAGCTTCAAAGGATATTCCTTATGTATCTTTGGTTTTGACTTTTAGTCTTGAAGAGATATATGAAGTTTTAAAAGAGACAAATTTTAAATCATTAAATAAAACAAAAAAAAGTGATATTCCTTTTTGTTTTAATAAGCTTGATGAAACTATTATAGACCCAGTTTATAGACTTGTAAAACTTTTATATAAACCACAAGAAACAATCGATTTTATGTACCCTTTGATTAAAAAAGAGATTATATTTGTATTGCTTCAAAATGATAGAGATTTTTTAATAAACTATGTTTCAGAAGGCACTTTAACAAATCAAATTGTAAAAGCTATTAGTAAAATAAAAGAAAATTTCAATGAATCAATAAATATGAGTTTATTATCAAAAGAGATAGGAATAAGTGAAGCCTCTTTTTATCAAAACTTTAAAAAACTAACTACAATGAGTCCTTTACAATATCAAAAAAAGATTAGATTAGAAGAAGCAAAACAACTATTAACTACTAAAAATTTGGATGCTTCAACTGTTGCTTTTGAAGTTGGTTATGAGTCAGCTTCACAGTTTAGTAGAGAATACTCAAGAATGTTTGGTATGTCTCCAAAGGCACATAGTAATTTTTTGAAAAACTCTTAAATAGTAACTAGTTTATATCCAACCCCTCGGATATTTACTACCATTCCATTTACTAGTTTTTTCTTGATTTTATGGATGATACTTCTCATACTAACAGCTTCTAGTTCCTTTGAATCCCATACGTATTCATGTATTTCTTCATTTGTTACTACTTTATTTAGATTTTTTACTAAAAGTGTTAAAAGAAGTTTTTCTTTTATGCTAAGTTCTATTTCATGGTCAAATTTAAAGAGTTTTTGTTTGATTAAATCAAAGCTTAGGTTATTTCCTAAATCTATGATTTCATTTTTTGATTTTTGAGGCATAAGTGATTTTAAATGATACTCAATTCTTAAAAGCAGTTCTTCAAATAAAAATGGCTTTTTAATATAATCATTACAACCATAATCATAGGATTTTTTGATATTATCAATATCAACTTGAGCACTTATTATGATTACTGGAACTTCTTGATTTTGAGTTCTAATATGTTTTAAAACTTCATGTCCATCAAAACCTAAAACATTTAAATCTAAGACATATAAATCATATGAATTATTTAAAATAGTGTCCATCGCTTTATATCCATCAAAGCAACTATCAACTATAAAATCATAATCTTGCAGTGATTTTTTAATGATTTTATTTAGTGCAAAATCATCTTCTAAAATAAATATTTTCATAGTTTTTACTCTTCTTCTTTTTTTGTAAGATTTTTAGGAAATAGGTACTTAAAACTTGTATTGTTTTCTTGTGATGAAACAATTATTTCAATATTGTAAATATCGCAAATTTCTTTAACTATATTTAGTCCTAAACCTAAACCTTTATTTTCATTTTTTTGTTGATAATAGGCATTAAAAACTTCATTTGGTTTTTCAATTCCCATACCATCATCAATAATTTCTATAAAAAACTTGTGTTTATCATCATCAAAATCAATAACAATATCTACAAAACAATCTTCATAAGAGTATTTTAAAGCATTTGAAATAGTATTATCTATAAGAATAGATTGATTATACGGTTGGGCATTCTCCTTAATTGGAAGTGATCCGATTAGAATAAAAATATTATTCAATTTAGCATAATTTTTAATATAGGTTACATAGCTATCATTAGTTGAAAAATAATGTTTTTGTTTATTCGATAAAAAAAGACAACATTCTGGCAATAGTATTAAATCTGGATTAAATTTAATAGACTGATTTAATAAATCTTGTAGTTTTTTAAAGTTAAAATTTACATTTGGACCAACAGTTAACTGAATCAGTGATACTTTCATTCACTTTTAAGTTTAAAGATTTCATACTTAGAAGGGTCTTTAATTGCCTTATGAATTTTCAAGCTCTCATCAGGCAAAATTGAAATGCTATGATTGGTAAATAACAAGTAGTCAAATACTTGATTGTTTTTAGTTAAAGATATTTTAAGTGTATTCTCTTTATTTATTAAAACAGATGGTGCTGTTATGTTAACTGTTTGTTCTTCTGCATTATCTAATTGGTGAGTATTTTCAAACTCCTTGTTAAATTCGTCTAAATTTTCATAAAAATT
>JALRJW010000217.1 GCA_023268955.1 Aliarcobacter sp.
AGACCAACACCACTTTTATTTCCTATTCTTTTAAAGGGAGCAAATAAATCAACTCCTTCTTCTATACCTATACCTTCATCAATAACCATAAGTATTAGTTCTTTTTGAGTTTTTCTTACTCTTATTTCTATACTTTTGTTGTTTTCTGTGAATTTAATTGCATTTTGAACAAAGTTTTGTAAAATTTGATGAAATAGTGTAACTTGAATGTTTATTTTTAAAGTAGTTACATTTGAAAAAAATGTAAGAATGATATTTTTTTGAGCACTTAAAAGCCTGTAGTCATTAACTTTATTTTTTGTATATTCTATAATGTCAATATATGCTGTTTTCTCAAATTGAGCACCTTCAGCTCGGCCTATATCTAAAATTGAAGAGATCATTATATTCATGTCATTTATAGATTTGATAGTAAGATTTAATGTCTCCTCATAATCTTTTATCTCCCTTTGTTTTCGCAAAGTAACTTCATTTTTTAATTTCATAACGGCAAGGGGAGTTTTTAGTTCATGGGCTGCACCAATAAACAGCTCTTTTTTGAACTTAATATTTGTCTCTATTCTTTTTGTGAGGGCATTAATTGAATCTGTTAATGAGTGAAACTCAACAGGTAAATCATTTTTATCAATTTGTGATAAAGAATTTTCATCCATATTAGATAGTTTTTTATTGAAATTAATTACAGGCTTTAACAACGATCTTGATAAAAAAAGTGAAAAAATTAACATCAATAAAAAAGCCGGAATAGCAAGTATAAAAAGATTTCTAAAAATAATTGTATGTAAAATTTCTATTTCATAGTTAATATTTCTAGTTATTTCTAAAAAAAGTTTTTTTTCTAAATTAAATGGATATAAAAGAGTAATAAAGTAATTCTCTTTCTTTTCATAATCTGTGAATTCATATGATGATAAACTCTTTTTTTCAATTAACTTAACAACAATATTCTCATTTTGTTTGAATTGAGCCTCAAGTAAATTTTGATTATTTACTAACTTTTGAATCTCTTTTGCATTTTTTAACATATCTTTATATATGTTTTCATAAACAGTAGTTTTTGTGTAAAAATAGAAAATAAAAGATAGGAAAAGAATTAAAACAGAAGTACCTATAATCAGTTTATAGTAAAACTGTTTATAAATACTTTCATGTTTCATAATGGGTTTAAAAATTAGTTATCTTGATTGCTGTTATCAGGGTAACAGAATCTATATCCTCTTCTTCTGATTGTTTCAATAGTAGAGATATTTAATGGTTTATCCATTTTTTGTCTAATTTGGTTAATTGCAACTTCAATTACGTTTGGAGTTACTAATTCAGGCTCTTCCCAAATTGCATCTAATAATTGTTCTTTTGAAACAATTTGATCTCTATGTCTAGCAAGGTGAGTTAAAACTTCAAAAGGTTTACCTTTTAATTCAATCTCTTCACCGTTGTATTCAATTTTTTCTTCATCAGGATTAATTGATAAATCTTCAATTTCAATGATGTTTGTTCCACCAAATCTTAATCTAGCTTCAATTCTTGCTAATAAAATATCAAAATCAAAAGGTTTTTTGATATAGTCATCAGCACCTGATTTTAAAGCTTCAATTTCAGATTCTTTGTCATCTCTTGCAGATAAAATTACAACTGCAGTTCTTGAACTTCTGTTTTTTACTATTTTACACAGTTCAATACCATCACCATCTGGTAACATCCAGTCAGTTAATACTAAATCATAATTTCTAATATCGATAAAATATTCAGCATCTTTGTAGTTTTCAGCAGAATCAACTTGGTATCCAAAGTCCGCTAATCCCTCTTGTAAAGTTCTGTTTAATGTGATTTCATCTTCAATTATAAGTATTCTCATTTTTGCTCAGTCCTATTCGTTACTTTTTTGTTTAAGTAAACTTTAATATTTTTGGGAATTGTACCATAAATTTATAGAAATTTAAAGTGTATTTAAGGTAAATTTTAAAATTTCCCAAAATCTTTAAAGTATATTGTTAATATATAAAGGATAAAATATCTATAAAAATTTTAAGGAATAATATGAAAAGAATTATCTTAAGCTCATTAGCCGCTGTTTCAATTTTAGTATCTACATCTGTTGCAAAAGATTTTTACGCTACTATTGATGGTGAAAAAATTACAAAGGCAGATATTAATATTGCAATTCAAGACCCAAGAGTAAACTTTGATACTTTACCTGAAGCTGCTCAAAAGAATGTTTTAGATCAAATTATCAATAAAAAACTTTTAGCTAAATATGCAATTACAAAAGGTATTGAAAAAGATAAAGATTTTCAAGATAGCTTACAAAAGTTAAAAGAGGATTTAGCATTTCAAGTATGGCAAAGAAATGAGTTAAGAGATACTAAAATCGCTGAAGCTGACATCAAAAAATTTTATGATGAGAACAAAGATAAATTTGTTCAACCTGAATTATTAGAAGCTAGACATATTTTAGTTAAAACTGAAGATGAAGCAAAAGCTCTAATTAAAGAATTAAGTTCTGCAAAAGAGTTAGAAAAAGCATTTATTGAAGCTGCTAAAACTAAATCAACTGGACCTTCTGGAAAAGATGGTGGATATTTAGGAAAATTCCAAGCTGCACAAATGGTTCCTGAATTTACAGCTGGTGCAAAAGCTCTTAAAAAAGGTGAGATTTCAAAAGAACCTGTAAAAACTCAATTTGGTTTCCATGTTATTTATTTAATTGATAACATTCCATCAAAAACAGCTTCTTATGAGCAAGTAAAAGGGAACATCAATCAAATGATGGCATCTCAAAAATATAATGAAAACGTTAAAAAACTAGCTGATGATTTAAGATCAAAAGCTAAAATTGTAATTAAATAATTTAGGAGATAAACCTTGGGTGTATTAAATGTTGTTAATCCTGGTGTTTTAACAGGAAGTGAAGCTAAAAAGTTATTTGCTTATGCAAAAGAGAATAAATTTGCAATTCCTGCTGTTAATGTTGTAGGAACTGATTCTATTAACGCTGTATTAGAAGCAGCTGCTAAAGTAAATTCACCAGTTATTATTCAATTCTCAAATGGTGGAGCAGGATTTTATGCAGGTAAAAGTTTAAAATCAAATCATGCTGCTGTTTTAGGTGCAATTAGTGGTGCTAATCACGTTCATACTATGGCTGCTGAGTATGGGATTCCTGTTATTTTACATACAGATCATGCAGCTAGAAAATTATTAATAAATTGTTCTTAAAATCTAATTGTGATTTTGTTCATGTGCAATCATTTGGTAAATACGGAGTGACAGCTTCTTTTTTAAATAAAAAAATTAAATATATTGGAACAGCTTGGGGTTCTGATATAATTTTTTTCGTGACCATTTTAATTATTTTGACGTGCTTGAACGGGCGGCGGATGCGCTAATTGCAGAGGAGCCAAGCCAGCCCTACGAGATGCAACGCACCCTGAGACAGAGGCTATTTACCCGGCACGGCATTGAGGTTG
>JALRJW010000065.1 GCA_023268955.1 Aliarcobacter sp.
GTCTCTTTCTATTAGTTCTTTTTTGATTTCTTCTTGGTTTAATTTTTTTATTGCAGCTTGGTAGATTTCATTGATTCTATCTTCATCATCTTTAATATCATCTTGAATCTCTTCAACTGTTAATCCACCTGAGTTTATCACTTTCAAAAAAACAATTTCAAGAATCCCATATTTATGGTGTTTATAAGAGTTAAATAGTTTAAATCAAGGTGTCCCAAGTAGTAAATTGATAAAATTTCATTATGTTTATACGTAAGAAAAAGAATCAAAGTGGTAGTGTTAGTATTCAAATCATTTCTAAAACTAATGGTAAATATAAAGTAGTTGAAACTATTGGTTGTAGTTCAAATGATTATGAAATTGAAATATTAATAAAACAAGCCAATGATAGATTATTAGAACTTGAACCAAATCTTTTTGATTTTATAGAATTTACAGAAAAAAAACAAAAGCTTACCAATAAAGATATGAGAGTTATTGGGGATGAGCTTATCTTTGGAAGATTATTTAAAGCTATTGGATGTGAATCGATAGATTTCAAAAATATTAAAGATAAAGAGATATTCAAAGCTTTAGTAATATCAAGATTACTATATCCAGGAAGTAAGTTATATTTAATTGATTACTATCATATTTATAAAAAACAAAAAATTGAACAAAATAGAATATATAGATTTTTAGATAAGCTTTACCAAGATAATCTAAAAATGAATGTTGAAAAATGTATATTTAATCATACAAAAAAGATTATGAATGATACTATTACAGTAACTTTTTATGATGTTACAACACTTTACTTTGAAAGTGAGAGTGAGGATGATTTAAGAAGAATAGGTTTTTCTAAAGAGGGAAAATTAGCACGTCCTCAAATACAACTAGGATTATTTACAACCCTGCAAGGCTATCCATTATCTTATGAAGTTTATGAGGGGAATAAATATGAAGGTCATACTTTAATTGATATTCTTGAGAAGTTTCAAAATAAATTTAATATTAAAAATAAACCAATAGTAGTAGCAGATCGTGGTATGCTAAATAATGATAATATTGCATACCTAGAGAATAATGGCTATAAATATATCCTTGCAGCTAAAATTAAAAATATAACTAATGAAATAAAAGAGCAAATTTCTAATCTTACTTTTTTAAATGATGGAGTAGTTCATACTCTAAACATAGATAAAGAGATAAAATATAAAGATGAAAATGAACAAAAACAAACTTTACAAAGCAAACAAAGACTAATCCTAACATACTCATCAAAAAGAGCTAAAAAAGATAAATATACAAGAGAAAAAGCATTAGAAAAGATTGAGGCTAAACTATCTAAAAATATCACTAAAAGTGATTTGAAACTATCATACTATGCAAAATATCTTGATATAGATGATAAATGTGATATTAAATATAAACTAAATCCTATTAAAATTATAAATGATGAAAAACTTGATGGTATAAAAGGATTTATTACAAATGATTTTACATTAAAAGCAAATGAAGTAATAGCACATTATCAAAATCAATATGATGTTGAAAAAGCTTTTAGAATTTCAAAAACTGATTTAAAAATAAGACCAATTTATCATAGAGTAGAAACTAGAATAAAATCTCATATTCTAATATCATTTGTATCTTATGCAATTTATAAAGAGTTTGAAAGAAGAATTAAAAGTTCAAATTTAGATATTAAATTCAAACTGACATTTGATTATATAAAAACAATGTATGGATATAAAACTCCATTTGGTGTTGAACCACTTGAAATGGATGAAATTCAACAACAAATTTATGATGCTATTTATTCAAAATAAAAATATGGGTGTCCTATGATAAACTCAGGAAACTATCGAAGTAATAATGAAGAAATATAGAAATATAATTAGCCACTTTAAGCGTCATAAAAAGCTGCACTATTTTGCCGTAAAGCAAGCACTTTTTCCAGTCTTCCCCTGATAACTGATATGAGCCAATTATGATTTCT
>JALRJW010000075.1 GCA_023268955.1 Aliarcobacter sp.
GGTATCCGGATGGAAATAATTCCAATTCTTTTTATTGTATTGGTATGTGCTGCCTTATTATTGGGCTATCCAGTAGCTTTTACCTTGGCTGGAGGCTCCTTGTTATTTGCATTGATAGCATCCTGGTTTGGATATTTTGATATTGGGCTCTTAAAATCTATTCCCATAAGTAATAGCATTACCATTTAAGTCTAAAGATAATACAGCTTGTAAATGAGCATCACCATTTATTCCTAAAGTTGCTGCAATTGGCATTCCAGCTAAGGCATGAGAGAAATCATATTCACCAGAAATCACTTTTTGTTGAATTCCAGGCCAACCTCCACCTTCTTTTGCAACGTGTACATCTAAACCTTCTTCAGAAAAGAAACCTTTTTCTTTTGCAATAACTAATGGTGCACAGTCAGTTAATGCAATAAAACCAATTTTTAATTTTGTTTTTTCAGGTGCTGCTAATAGCATACTTGCCGCAAGTGAAATTCCTAGACCAACTTTTAATGTTCCCTTTAACATGTTAACTCCTTAAATTTACCTTTAATTTTTTTGGATATTTACATTGTAACAGTAATTGTAGTAATTTAAACAATAAAATTGTATACTTTTTGTACAATATATTCTTAAATTTACATTAATTTTATATATAATTATGATAGTATTAAATAAACAATATATATGTATTGAATTTTTAAAGGTATAAATATGATTAAATCTGTTTGTGGATATTGTGGTGTAGGTTGTGGTTTAGAATTTGAAGAAGATAAATTAATAGGAGATGTTGCTTATCCTATTAATGAGGGAAAACTTTGTTCAAAAGGAATTTCTGAATTAGTTAGTATTCAAACACCAACTAGACTTTTAAGGCCACATATAAGAGACAATATTAATAATGAATATAAAGTGAGCAATTGGGAAGACTCAATAAAAATCATTGCAGATAAAATCAAAAACACAGATTCATCAAAAATAGGATTTTATCTTTCTGGTCAACTTTTAACAGAAGATTATTATGTAGCAAATAAACTTGGAAAAGGTTTTTTAAAAACTAATAATGTAGATACAAATAGTAGAACTTGTATGAGTAGTGCCGTTGTTGCTTATAAAAAATCTTTAGGTATTGATTTTGTTCCTGTTAAAATGGATGATATTTTTGATTCAAATTTACTTATTATCATAGGTGCAAATACAGCTGAAGCTCATGTTGTTTTTCATAACAGAATTAAAAAAGCAAAAAAAGATGGTTTAAAAATAATCGTAATTGATCCAAGATTTACTGATACAGCTAAAATTGCTGATTTATATTTACCTATTAAAGTTGGAGGTGATATAGACTTTTTAAATTTAGTAGCAAAAAGAATTATTGATGAAGATTTAGTTGATTATGATTTTGTAGAAAAATATGTAAATAATTTTGATTTATTAAAAAATAAATTCAAAAGAATACCTGTTACTAAAATGCTAAAAAGAACGGGACTAAGTCAAGAACAATTTGAAGAGTTTTGGACAATGTTCAAAGAAAATCCAAATATCATAAGTGCTTGGACGATGGGATTAAATCAATCATCTCAAGGTGTTGATAAAAACTTAGCACTAATTAATCTTCATTTATTAACTGGAAAAATATACAAAAAAGGAAATGGTCCTTTATCACTAACAGGTCAACCAAATGCAATGGGAGGAAGAGAAGTTGGGGGATTATCAACTATGCTTGCTGTTCATTTTGGCTTTGATAAAGAATCAATACAAAAAGTTGAAGAGTTTTGGAATACAAGTGGTATTCAAAATAAGCCAGGACTTACAGCAACACAAATGCTTGAAGCTAATTTAGACGTACTAATAGTGTGTCATACGGATCCAATTTATCACTTGCCAAATAGAAATAAAACAGAAGAACTAATCAAAAAAATTCCTATGGTTGTTGAAATAAATGCCTATGAGAATTCAGAAACTTCAAAATTTGCACATATAAAACTTCCAGCTGCTCCTTGGGGAGAAAAAGAAGGAACTCAAACAAATCTTGATAGAACGATAACAAAACAAGAAAAATTAACAAGAACATCAATTGATTGTAAACCTGATTGGGAAATATTTCAATTAATCGCTCAAGAATTAGGTTTTAATGAGGCATTTAACTTTAAAAATCCAAAAGAGATTTTTGAAGAGTATCAAGAAATGACAAAACTAAATCCACATCTAAACATTTATGAAACTTCATATGAACAAC
>JALRJW010000085.1 GCA_023268955.1 Aliarcobacter sp.
ATTTTATCTTCGTTATATATCTCAATACTTTCAACTTTTGCGTTGTTGAATCTTTTTTGCAACACAACATCAAATGGTGCATTAAAATCTTTTTTAGCTTTTAATATCTCTTTTGATTTAAAAACTATACTATTTCCCCTTGTCATATCAAGATAAATTATGTTTCTATCATTAAATTCAATTATAATTGTATTGTTATCAATTCTTTTAGCAAGCCTTATTTTATGGGTGTTTTGATTTAAATATTCAACCAAAGATTTTAATAGATAGTATTTCACGATTAGTTCACTTTTATAGTTTATAATTTATATTATTTTTATTAATAATTAAATATAATACCACAAATTAATTGGGAGTACGATTATGAAACTATTAAAAATCGCATTAGCTGCATCTTTAGCTTTAGGTGTTACAACTACTACTTTATCAGCAAGTCCTGCTAAAGGTCAAAAAATTTATACTAAGAAATTAAAAGATGGTTGCGGATTTACAGGTGATAAATTTGCTGTTAAACATTCACAAGCTGAATGGGAACAAATTTTTAAATCTGGAAATTTAAAAAATGAAATTAAAACACTATGTCCAAACGTTAATGTAGACGATGTTAAAGACAAATGGTTAGAAGATTTATATGACTTTGCACATGAATATGCAAATGACTCTGGAAACGTTCCAGCTTGTTAATCTAAACTAGAAAATTTACAAAAAAGAGATAATAAAACTCTTTTTTGTAACACTTATTAAAAAAACTTTTTTAAATACAACTTATTTACTCTAATTTATAATTCATTAATATCAAATATAATAAAATCTAATACTAAATAGTAATTTATAGCAAAGGAAAATAATATGAAAAAAAGTATATTAGCTCTTTCAGCATGTGCTGTATTAGCAAACTCTTCTTTCGCAGGTGGCGATTTAAGCCTTGAACTTGCTGAGCAATTAAAGGCCTTAAAAGCTCAAGTTGAAATGTTAGAAAAAAAACTTAACGAACAATCTAAACAACAAACTGCAAATGTAGATGAAGCTAGAATTGAGAAAATTGAAAAGAAACTTGATTTAGTTGATAAAACAGCAACTGTTGCTAAAGTTCAAAGTTCTGGTAACACTATTAAATGGGATGTAGATTATAGAACTTCAGTTGATAATATTCAGTATAAAAGAAAAGATATGCCTGATGCTAAGAATAATGCATTGTTAACTAACAGATTATTGTTAGGTATGGGTTATGCACCAAATGACAATACTATTTTTAAAGGAAAATTATCTTACAACAAAGCATTTGGAGATACAGCTAATCACTCTCAATCAAATACAAATCCTGGATATGCAAACTTTGATTGGTTAACAAATGAAAACGCTACTGATAATACAATCAAATTAAAAGAAGCATACTGGTTATACAAAAGCAATACTTTAGCTGGTGCTGATATTCCATGGACTGTTTCAGTTGGTAGAAGACCATCAACTGATGGTTTACCTATTAATTTAAGAAATAATCAACCAGCAAACTCACCACTATCTCATGTAGTAGATGTAGAATTTGATGGATTCTCTGCTAAATTTGATACAGAAAAACTAATAGGACTAAAAGGTTCATGGTTTAAAATCTGTGGAGGTAGAGGTTTAACTAATGCAAAACCTAGATTCTCATTAGATGGTACAGATTATTCAAACGATGATACAAAAAATGCTAACATCGATATGCTAGGATTTATTGCTGCACCTTATGATGATGGACAATATTCTGTGCATATAAATTATGCGCATGCTTGGAATTTAATTGGGTTTACATATAATCAATTAGGAGCTTATCAATCTGCAATGACAACAGCATCTACTCCTTCGGCAATGATGGATGCTTATTCTAATTTATCATTCAATGATCTAGGTGATATGGACTTTGCTACTATTCTTTTAAAATCACAAGGAATTGGGAATGGTATATCAGACTATTTAGATGATACAACAATTTTTGCATCTTTTGCTGTATCAAAAACAAGTCCTAACTCATCTTCGGATCCTATGAATTCTGGAATGTTAGGTTCTTTAGATTCTGAAACAGGAACGTCTATCTGGTTAGGGATAAATGCACCTTGTCCAATTAGTCCTGATAGTGCTAGAGTTGGAATTGAATGGAATAAAGGTAGTAAATACTGGAGATCTATGACTTATGGTGAAGATACATATGCAGGAAGTAAAATAGCTACTAGAGGTCAAGCCTGGGAATTATATAGAAATCAACAACTTACTAAAGCTTTAAGTTTTGGATTAAGTTATGTATATATGGATTATGATTACACTGGTTCAAATTCATTCTTTGGTGCAGAAGGTACTCCTTATGCAATTGGTGGAACACAAGCAAATACTATGAATGCCGTTGAATCAGCTCAGGACGTTAGAGCATATATGAGATATAAATTCTAAAAATAATAAAAAGAGGTCCAACCTCTTTTTATATTATCTTATCTAAAAGAGTACCTGTCAAACTTATAAATAATCTCTTCAGCTAGTTCTAGCATTTTTATATTCAATACTTTAAATTCTTTATTTTTTATTTCTACAAGTAATTTATCGTAAACATTAGCATATGGATATAAAATAAAATATATATATTCTTTAGAGCGAGACTCTTTATTTAACTCTTTAAACCAGACAGCTAAAAGAGAGAAATAAAGCATTGAAGGATTAAAACTATCTCCTTCTTTCAAGGACTTTGATATTTCTTCATTTATAAAATTATAACCATCTAAAATAGCTTTAATTCGATAATGTTTTCGATTTTTTAGATAATAATCATTTGGAAGAGTGATGTTCATTATCTGTTTTAACATATCATTTCCGATTTTGTTAAAATTTTCTATAACTTCTTTATCTATTCCATAATTTTGTATATCTTCTTTATCTTTGTATGAAAGAATCAAATCTTTACAAAACAATAATAAGCTTTCTGTTTTTATTTTTGATAAGTTTAAAATCATAACTAATTGTAACCAAAATTAAATAAATTAAGTCATATCTAAATTAGTTTAAGGCTCTTTGCGCTAAAATAAAGCATATTTAATAAATAATTAAGAAAAAAAGGAAATTATTGGAACCGATTGGTGTATTAAAAGATGGTCAAATATTCGACCTTCAAACTGCGGAGGCTTTAAATATCCAAGGTGAGGAGATTAAAGCTGATAACTCAAAAGAGTCTTTAGAAATATTAAGACACTCATGTGCTCATATGATGGCTCAAGCTATCAAAGAACTTTATCCTGATGCTAAATTTTTTGTAGGACCAGTTGTAAAAGAGGGATTTTATTATGACTTTAAAGTAAGTCAAAAAATTTCTGATGAAGACTTACCTACTATCGAAAAAAAGATGAAAGAAATAGCTGATAGGAAACTTCCTATTGAAAGATATGAAACTACAAGAGAAGATATTCTAACAAAATTTTCAAATGATGAATTAAAACAAGCCGTTTTATCAAAAATCACAGATGATACTTTAACTATGT
>JALRJW010000095.1 GCA_023268955.1 Aliarcobacter sp.
TGGCATCGTCGTCGCTGAACAGCGGCAGCCCCAGGTAAACGATCCGCTCCTTCAGCAGCAGCGAGGGCAGATCCGGAGGGGGGGTGCGCATCACGGCGGAATCGCCGTAGTAAGGAGCTGACACCGACATCCGCGGATCACTGGCAGGCCTGAGCCGGGAGCCTAGCGGGGGTTGGCGGTGCCCGGATCGCCTTTCGAGGGTGCGGATTTCTTGCCCGCGGATCGAGGTTTGGTGGGCGACGCCCCCGTGGCCCCCTCCAACTTGCCGAACACCATCCGGCCCGTGGGGGTTTGCAGGGCGCCTGTGATCACCACCGGCAGACGCTCGCCGCTGCGGCCGTGGGCCCCATCCACCACCACCAACTTTTAAAAGTTCATTTTGTGGATAATCATTTCTAGCTGTATCAACATAATTAAACAAATCTTTGTCATTTAAATACTCAATACCTAATTCTCTTAGTAAAACAGAACTTGTCTCAATATGGATATTTTCATGTTCAATTCCCATCATAATAATCCACATAGGACTTTCCCAATTAATAGGCATAGTAAACTCAATATTATCAATTAAATCACAAACTATTTGTTTTACTGTATCTCTATAAGCTTTTACTTCATCAAAACTTGGCCATGAGTAGTTATTACCATCTAAATCATCCCAAGACATCTCATCAACACCAATGGCAAAAATTGATTCAAAATCTTTATTTACTCTATTACTTAAAATATTTGCCAAAACTAATTTATTTACAAAAAAAGTTGCTGTATGTCCATAATAAAAAATCAATGGATGTCTTAATCTATTTGGTTGTTCATAAATATTCTTCTTGTCTTTTAGTAAGTCAAACAACCTTTCATCTAATTCGTAAGTTTGTAAAAAATATTCTTTTATCTCTTTTCTTTTTTCTTCAATTTCACCAACGCTTAAATTTACACTATTTCTTATAAACTCCATTAATTCCCTTCATTCAATTTATCATCTAAAATTTTTAAACTTGTTATTTTATTGTTTTGTGCAAACAGTTTGTACACATTTAATAGCTGTTTTAATTCATTTTTATCAATATCTTCTATAAATTTTTCAATTTTTAAAACACTATAACCACTCTCTTGATTTGATAGACAAGCACTAATGTAATTTTCTATCAAAAGCATTCCTAATTTCTTTGTAGAGTTTATCTCTTCTAATGTTTTTAATGCATTCATTGTTAATTCATAAACATAATTGCAATCTTCTAAATTTTGATTTGCAAATATTTTATAAAGTATATTTAACGCTTGATTATGAACAACAACAGAGATTTCATCCCTTTCACCAACACTACTTTTTAAATTTAAACCAATATTTCCATATTTGATTGACATATCAATTAAATCTGCATCTTTATAATTAGATTGCATAAACATAAATCTATAAGCAATAGCTAAATTAACAAAAGTAGCCCCATATTCATATGCTCCTAAAGTAGGTACTTTTAAACATTTCATATAATGTTTAATTGCATTTTCATAATTGCAATTCCACTCATCATAATTTGCTTTTGTATTATAGTAATGCCACAAAATAAGAGGTTCAAGCTCTTCTTCAGAACTATTTAAAAGTTCTTTCATCTCAACTAAAAGTTTTTCTCCTTCAACTTTTAATTCCTCGTTTCGTTGACTAACTATAATCCAAGATTTTTTTTGCAAAAAAGTTAATTTCAGAGTGCTAGGTGTTTCTTTGCTTTTTTCTTTTATTTCATTAGGCAAAGTTTGCAAAGCTTTATCGTAATTACCCATTCTTTCATACAAAGAAGAGATTTTAATAGCGTATTTATCTTTATTCACTTCAAATAAATAGTTGTAAACTAAGATTGCATCTTCAAAAAAACCATTTCTAATGAATAAATTAGCCAATATTTCAAGGTATGATATTGGTATTTTTCTATAATATGAAGAAATAGTTTTATCAAAATCTTCTAACTTAGAACAATCAAAAAATTTCCCTGCAATATCAAACCAATAAGTTTTTACAAGCATATAATCTTGAGAATTTTCGATAGTTAATATAAGTTTGTTTAAAATCTTAACAATTCTATTTTCATCAACAATAATATCTTTAACAAAATAATACAAAAGAATCAAAGATATAGGATTATCAAACTTATCAACGCAATCTTCAAGTGAGTTTTTAAGTTGATATGCCAACTTTTTCCTATCATATTCATCATAAGACAAATTTTTCTCATTTATTAAATGAATTTGATTTAAATCATTTTGTTCTAAAAAATAAAAATCATTAAAACAGTTATTTATAAAACCTTGATATCCATTGTAATTTTGATTTTCATCTTTTGAATCAAAAAAGTTTTTACTTGCATATTCAAATAATTCTAATGAAAATAAGTTTTTTTCTTCAATTGATGGTAATTTTGCTGATGAGCACATCAATAAAAGAGAAGAAAGCTTTTTCTCATCATTTGATAACAATAAACTATTTATTGCAATATTTTCTCTATTTTCTAGAATTTTAACGTTGATATTTTTTATTTCAAAACTAGCTAAATTAGATTTTAGAAGATCAATCTTTTCACTTCTAATATGAAAATTAATATTATCAAATTGAAGTAAAATATTTTTTGTAATAATCTTCCAAGCAAAGTCATCAAATTTTGCTAAATCAAAATTATAAAGATTGATTTTTGTCTTTGAATCAATGCTAGAAATTAAAATTTTAAACTTTTTATTTTTTCTAATATCTTTGTTAAACCATGAAAAAACGAGGTTCTTAAATTCACTGCTTTCACCTTCAATTATTGAAGGCATCAAAAATAGACCTATAAAAAAAATCACAGAAAAAGCCAAAGAAATTGATTCATTTATCGTCCATTCAAAAGGCATTTCAAAAATTATCTTTTTCAAAACATCTTCATAAATAGAAACAGATAACAAAGCAAATAAAATTACAAGAGCTGAAATAAATGAAACAAAATTCAAAACCAATTTTTTCTTGATTTTGTATGCAAATGATGATTTTCCAGCAATAATATTTAATTCTTCTTCAAATTGTTCAAAACTGTCATTAATGCAATAAGTAATACTGAGTTCATTGTTATTTTTTTCTATAATCTTATTGTTATTTTCAGTTCGCTTAGACTTGTATAAAGATGAGTTAAAAATATAACAATTTTTCATATTATTTTTTTACGCCTTCTCTTGCGAATTGATTTTGAATTGGATCACTAAAGCCATAAGTTCCATCTTTTAAAGGAAATGGAAAATCTTGCAATGCCTCTTTTTCATATCTTTTTTGATAATCTTCATCATAATTAACTAAAGCATTTTTAACTAAATCAATATATTTTGAAGGAATAAAACAGTCTTTATCACCTTTTTTAGCAATTTTATCTTCACGTGTAGTCATGAAAAAAGTCACATCATCTTTAGCTTCAAAACCTTTGATATAAGACTTATCAACTGTGATGCAAGAATAGTTTTTTTCTCTTTTTTTAAGATTCTCAAACTCATCAGCTGTGATTTCAATCATCACACCTAAAGTTGAAGTTGATTCATCTTTAGCAAGATTTAAAAATATTCCATTAACGTCAATTTTATCTTCAAAAGTAATTGATTCAATAGAACTCCAAACTTTTTTATATCCTATTAGTTCAACGGGAATTAAATCTTCCTGTGTCAATGTTCTTTCAAATGATTTTTGAGCACTTTTTAGATTTATAAGTGACCCAAATCCAAAAAGATACATTAAACAATTCTCTCTTTAGTGATTACTATTCCATCTTGGTCTACATAAATGTAATCCCCATTACTAATATCAAGTCCTATTCATTTCTCTTAAGTGGCGCAAGAAGTAAATAGAAAATCCAAGCGAACCAAGAAATGAACAACACCGCGAGAATCCAGGCTAGCTTTTCGTTACCAGTTGTTTTACTTGAAGACAATATCGAGAGTATAGGCAAGAACCAAACAAATACAATAATTCCTAACAGGAGAAGAGCAGTCAAGAGTTCCATACCCAGAGTTTATGCTGTACAACTTCTTTTATGCCCTGGTTTATGCCCGTTGTGAGAAGGTCCACCAGTAAAATGGGAATTGTACAGGTTTATTGTTCTTTTTCGGGGTTGTTATGGGCGTGAAAGAAGTTGTGGTTGGGTTGTTATTAGTTTTTGTTAAGGTATTAATTAATTCAAAGGATTCCACGGGGGCAATTCATTTTCATTTGGTGGGGAATCAACTTTTTGTGCCAATTGGTCCCTCACGGCAGTATCTAAGGGACTTTCAATGGATAAGGTCGTGTTCTTTGCGACGTGAGTATAGACTGTTGTAGTATCAATGCTACTGTGGCCTAGTAATTCTTGTATGTATCGGAGGTCCACACCTTTTTCTAGTAAGTGAGTGGCGTAACTATGGCGCAGCATATGTGGGGTGATTCGTTGTGAAATACCGGCATTTTTAGCCGCACGAGCAACGATGTTCGCGATGGAGGTGGCGCTGTATTGCGGGGTAGTTTGTCCTTCGAAGAGGTAGGTTTTCGGCTGGAAGAAGTGAACGTATTCTCTAAGAAGCGGTAGCAGTGATTGAGGAAGTGGGAGCTTGCGGTCTTTGCCCCATTTGCCCTGGCGGATGTGGATGGTAGCTCGTTCGAGATTGAGGTCGGTGCATTTTAAAGAGAT
>JALRJW010000099.1 GCA_023268955.1 Aliarcobacter sp.
TACCAGCAAACAATGCAATCAATTCATCTAACAAGTTAACTGGCTTACCACCTTTGGATAAATCTTTTGATAATGCGCTGCCAACTTTTTCTAAACTTTTTGTAACACCAGGTTGAATACCATCAAGAACGTATGCAAATGATTTAGTAAAAGCTAATGGGCCAAAAAGTCTTCCTTCTTGTCCAGTAAGTGCAAAAATTGGTAAAAAAGAAACTACCACTAAAATTAGTGCAAAAAATATTGGTCGTCCTACTTGTTTTGCTGATTTTATGATTATCTCAATTCTCTCTTTATTTGAAATATTCTCTTTTCCTTGAAGATATTTATGGGCATTTTCTACCATTACAATAGTTGCATCTACCATAGCTCCAATTGCAATTGCAATTCCACCTAAACTCATAATATTTGAGCCAATTCCAAATAATTTCATTAGTAAAAATGAAATCAAAACTGTAATTGGTAGAGTTATAATAATAATCAAGGCACTTCTAAAGTGAAATAAAAACAGTGCAGTGATAATAATCACTATAATTGACTCTTCAATTAACGTATGTTTTAAAGTATAAATAGCCTTATCAATAAGTGATGTTCTATCATATGTTTCAACTACCTCAACACCCTCAACTTTTAGTGTTTTTAACTTCTCTTTAACTGCTTTAATTACTTTATATGGGTTTTCTTGGTACCTAACAACTACTATACCACCAACTGTTTCACCCTGCCCATTTAAATCAGCCATACCTCTTCTGTTTTGTGAAGTGATATTTACATTTGCTATATCTTTTATTTTTAATGGAATAGAATTAAAAGTTTTAATAGTGATATTTTCTATATCATAAACACTTTTTAGATAACCCTTAGCTTGAATCATGTGTTCAAAACCATTTTCTAAAATTATTCTTCCACCTTTTTCATCATTGTTTTTAGTTAAAGCTTTTTTAACCTCATCAATACTTAAATCATATTGTACAAGCTTATCTTGGTTTAGAGTGATTTCATAATTTTTTACATAACCACCAATACTAGCAATTTCACTAACACCATCAACACCTAAAAGCGCATATTTATAATAATAGTCTTGCAGACTTCTAAGTTCATCTAAACTTTTAGAATCACTCTTTAAAGCATATTCATAAGCCCAACCAACACCAGTGGCATCAGGACCAATAGCTACATTTGCTTCTTTTGGAAATTCACCTTGAAGTTGTGATAACTGCTCTAAGATTCTATTTCTTGAATCATAAAGGTCTGTTCCATCTTTAAATATCACATAAATAAGCGCATTTTGAAATGAACTCATGGCTCTAACTGTATCAATATTTGGCAAAGTCATAAGATTTGAAATCAAAGGATATGAAACTTGTTCTTCTATTGTTTTTGGACTTTGTCCTGGCCATTTTACTTGCACAATAACTTGTGGAGGTGAAAGATCAGGCAAGGCATCTAAACTTGTGTTTTTAATAGCCCAAAACGAACCTATACTTAAAATGATAGTAAAAAATAGTACTAAAAACTTGTTTTTAATACTTTGATTTATAATTGACTCA
>JALRJW010000196.1 GCA_023268955.1 Aliarcobacter sp.
CACCAATGGAATGAACCTTTAGTTGAATTATCAGCACTTGTTCAAGATATAGAGACTTCATATTTACTAGATGAACTTGAAGATAAAGATGTAAAAGAGTTTGTAAATGATTCAATGATTCAAATTAAATATATGTCAAAAACATTAAATGATTTTAGAAACTTTTTAAAACCATCTACAACTAAACAACTTTTTTCAATAAAAAAATGCATGGATGAAATTATAGAAATCATTGGAAAACAAATCTTCTATTCAAATATTATACTTGAAATTGAATACATAAAAAAAGATAGAGAAATACTTATTTATGGATATGAAAATGAGTTTAAACAGGTTTTATTAAATATCATCAATAATGCAAAAAATAAACTTGTAGAAAAAAATGAAAACTCAAATGATAAAGGCAATATTAAAATAAATATTGACAAAGATGAGTTTAATACTAAAATTCAAATCATTGATGATGGTGGAAAAATTGATGAAGGTATAATCAACTCTATTTTTGAGCCATATTTTACAACTAAAGTAGATGGAACTGGCCTTGGTCTTTATATGGCAAAGGTTATAATAGAAGATAAAATGAATGGTTCAATTAGTGTTAAAAATGAAAATCAAAATGTAGTATTTACAATCAAATTACCCCATAAAAAAAGTTAAAGAAAGGATAATATGAAACTATTACTTTTAGAAGACAATAAAAAATTAAATGAAACTATTACTAAAAGACTCAAACTAAAAGGATATAAAGTAGAAAGTTTCATGGATGGTGCTGATGCCTTTAATGCAATAAGTGAAGGTTTTTCATGTTTTATTCTTGATATAAATGTTCCAAATATTGATGGGATTAAGATACTAAAAAAAATTAGAGAGTATTACACAGAGGTACCTGTAATTATTATTTCAGCTTCAGTTGAGCTTGATGTTATTAAACAATCTTATGATTTTGGTTGTAATGATTATCTAAAAAAACCATTTTTTATTGATGAGCTTGAAATAAAAGTTCAAAAACTCTGCAAGATTCAAGATGAACTAATTAAATTTGATGAAAATTGTTATTTTGACTTTAAATCATCAAAAATTGTCATAAATAATGAAGAGATTAGATTAACAAAAAAAGAGAAACTTTTAATGAATCTTTTTTTAGACAATAAAAATCAGATTTTGTCATATGAATCAATTGAAAATTATGTTTGGGAAGGAAATTATGTTTCACTAGATTCAATAAGAAGTCTTGTAAGACGCCTAAGAAAGCACCTTGATAACAAATATGTTACTACTGTAATTGATACAGGATATATTTTCAAAACAAACTAAAATTTGTAAATTAACGCTAAAAATATCATATCATTATCATTTTTGCTAGTTACAATGAAATGATTGAAAAAATTAAGGAGACAACAATGTTAAAGAAAACTGCTAAATTATTAGTTACTTCATCTTTGGTACTTGGATTAGCTTCAACTGCAGCAACTGCAGCTGAGAAAGTTTATAAGTGGAAACTTGCTACAACTTGGGGACCAACACTACACCCATTTATTGATGCACCAACAAACATGGCAAAAATGGTTGAAGAGATGTCTGATGGACAACTTCAAATCAGAGTAGATGCTTCAAATAAACATAAATCTGCATTTGGAATCTTTGATATGGTTAAAGGTGGCCAATATGACATGGGGCACTCTGCATCATATTACTGGAAAGGTAAAGATATCAATACTTTACCATTTACAACAATGCCATTTGGTATGACTGCTCCTGAGCAATACGCATGGTTCTACTACGGTGGTGGTATGGATTTAATGAAAAAAGCATACGCTCCTCACGGTGTATTATCATACCCAGGTGGAAACACTGGAAATCAAATGGGTGGATGGTTTAGAAAAGAAATCAACTCTGTTGAAGACTTAAAAGGTCTAAAAATGAGAATTCCAGGATTTGCTGGAGAAGTTATGGCAAAACTTGGTTTAACAGTTACTAACATTGCTCCAGGTGAATTATACACTTCACTTGAGAGAGGTACAATTGACGCTTTAGAATGGGTTGGGCCTGGAATGGATATCAAAATGGGATTCCATAAAATTGCTCCGTTCTATTATACAGGATGGCATGAACCAGCAACTGAGTTACAATTCTTAGTTAATGAGAAAAAATTCAATAAATTACCAAAACATTTACAATCAATCTTAGTTACAGCTATGAGAGTAAGTGCTTATGATATGTATATTGAAAACTATGACATGAGTGGAACTGCTTGGTCACAAATGGAATCTGAATATCCAAATATCAAAATCAAAACTTTCCCAAAAGAAGTTATGGATGCTATGAAAAAAGCTAATGATGAGTTATTAGTTGAAATGACTAAAGATCAACCATTATTAAAAGAAGTTTTAGATTCTCAAAAAGCTTATATGAAAAAAGCTAGAAAATGGACAGAAATGTCTGATTATTTATTCTTAAAAGACAACTTATAAGAATAATGTTATCATCCCTAAAATTAGGGATGATATTTTAAAATATGAGTTACATAAATATACTTTTTATAGTATGTTTATCTGACTTATTTTGTAAAACCCCCAAAGGAATTTTATGTTGTTAAAACTTGAAAAAGCATTCGATAAGTTTGCTGATTATATTGGTATTATAACTGGTATATCTATGGTACTAATGATTTTGAATGTATTTTATGATGTTATTATGAGATACTTTTTTAAAGCTGGTAGTATTGCGATGCAAGAAATGGAATGGCATTTGTTTTCAGTAATTATTTTACTTGGAGTTGCTTATACTTTAAAAGAAGATGGTCACGTAAGAGTTGACTTAATTTATGATAGATTAGCTTCAAAGAAAAAAGCTATGATAAATATGGTTGGTGTATTTTTATTTATTTTACCTATTGCTTTTTTAGTAGGAATTGCTTCTATAGATAATGCTTATGCCGCATTTTTATCAGGTGAGCAAAGTGGCGATCCAGGTGGACTTACAAATAGATGGATCGTAAAAGCATTAATTCCTTTATCTTTTTTATTATTGGTTATTACTTCAATTGGATTTTTCATTAAAAATCTAAATATTTATTTAGGTTTAAAGAGTGATGATTCATATAATATGAAAACTGAAATAGAGGATATGAAAAGAGACACATTAGCTAAAAAAGGAGAAGAAAAATGATTGGTATAATTATGTTTTTTACAGCATTATTTATGCTGTTAATTGGTTTTCCTGTAGCTTTTACATTTGCAGCTGTTTCAGTGTTTTTTGGACTAATTGCTGGTATTGTTGAAATAGCAAAATATGCTGAAGAATCTGATACCTTTATGACTATATTAAATAGTGGTATAGCTGAAGGTATTGCAATGTTTGATTATATGCCTTTTAGAATCTTTTCTATTCAACAAAATACAATTCTTATGGCCATTCCAATGTTTATTTTCATGGGAATTATTCTGCAAAAAACAGGACTAGCTGAAAGACTATTAGAATCAATGGGTCTTTTATTTGGTGAAATTAGAGGTGGTGTGGCCATTTCTACTGTTTTAGTTGGAACTTTACTAGCTGCTTCAACAGGTGTTGTTGGGGCTTCAGTAGTTGCAATGGGTGTTATTTCACTTCCTGTTATGCTTAAATACAAATACAGCACGCCACTTGCTTGTGGTACTATTTGTGCATCTGGAACTTTAGGCCAAATTATTCCTCCTTCTATTGTATTAATTATTTTAGGAGATGTTTTCCAAGTGCCTGTTGGAGATTTATTTGCAGCTGCTGTTGGTCCTGGTCTTGCTTTAGTTGGAGCTTATATCATATTTATTTTAGTAGTTTCATATTTATATAAAGAGATGGCACCTTCAATTCCAGCTGATCCAAATAGAGGTAAAAAATCTGCACAAGTTAAAAAAGCATTAATTGATATTATTCCATCTTTAACACTAATTATCTTAGTTTTAGGTTCTATTTTTGCAGGGATTGCAACACCAACTGAATCAGCTGCTGTTGGTTGTATTGGTGCAATTTTACTTGCTGTTATGTACAAATCATTTAGCATTCAAACTGTTAAAGAAGCTTCAATGGAATCTGTTAAAATCACATCAATGGTATTTGGTATCTTAATTGGTGCAACAGCATTTTCAATGGTATTTTCATATACAGGTGGTGAAGAAGTTGTCGAACACTTTATGTTAAGTTTACCAGGTGATGAGAAATGGGGATTCATTATCTTTACAATGTTAGCAATTCTAATTTTAGGATTCTTTATTGACTTTATTGAGATTTCATATATTATTGTTCCAATTTTAATTCCTGTTTCTCAAACACTAGGAGTTGACCCTATTTGGTTTGCTATTTTAATTGCTATGAACTTACAAACATCATTCTTAACTCCGCCATTTGGATTTAGTTTATTCTATCTAAAAGGATGTGCTCCAGCTAGTGTAAGAACTTCGCAAATATACAAAGGTGTTGTACCATTTATTGCTATTCAGATAGTTGTATTAATGATTGTTGCCTTCTTTCCTGAATGGTTTGGAATGAGTACTGGAAGTTAAGGATAAAAAATGTTAGAAAGTAGATATCAGAATTTCTATGACAAAATCTCAGTAAAGATCAATAAAAACAAGATTTTTACTGATGAACTTCATACTTTAACTTATGGAACAGATGCCTCTTTTTATAGACTTATTCCAAAAATAGTTATAAAAACAGATACAGCAAATGAAGTTGAGCAAATTATCAAATTAGCAAATGAATTAAATCTATCTATTACTTTTAGAGCAGCGGGAACTTCACTTTC
>JALRJW010000320.1 GCA_023268955.1 Aliarcobacter sp.
AGACTTCAAATGGTTTGTGAAGATGGTGAAAATTTAAAAGTAATTGGTATAAAAGGTAACTTTGATGATGCTCAAAGCGCTTTAAAAACATTACTTGCTTCTCAAAGTTTCAAAGATGAATTAATCAAAGATGGAATTAAACTAAGTGCTGCAAACTCAGTTAACTTTGGAAGAATTATATTCCAAATCATCTATCACTTTTGGTCATATATTCAACTACTTAAACAAGAAGAAATTACATTTGGCGAGAAAATCTATTTAGTTGTACCATCAGGAAACTTTGGAAATGTTTTAGGTGGTTTCTATGCTTTAAAAATGGGTGTTCCTATTGAAAAACTATTAGTTGCTTCAAATGAAAACAACATCTTAACTGAGTGGATAAATACAGGGAAATATGACATTAGAGGAAAAGAGTTAAAACTTACAAAATCTCCTGCAATGGATATTTTAAAATCATCAAACATTGAAAGAGTTATTTACTCTTTATATGGTTCACAAAGAACAAAAGAGATGATGGAAAACTTAAATGAAAACAATATCTTTGAAATGACTCAAAAAGAAACAGCCGAACTTCAAACATATTTTGCTGCAATTAATTCAGATGATGCTTATGGTAAATCAACTATAAAATCATTTATGAATGATGGATATTTAATGGATCCACATACTGCAACTTGTATTAAAGCTTATGATAATTTAAGACAAAAAAGTTTAAAAACTGTTATTTATTCAACAGCTGAATGGACAAAGTTTTCACCAACTGTTTTAAATGCTATAAGAAATGATGATAATACTTATAGTGATAAAGAAGCCCTTGAAACTATAAGTGATAATTATAATCAAAAACTACCAAATAGTATTAAAGAACTATTTAACTTACCCGTAAAACATAACTCTGTTATCAATAAGCAAGATATTGAAAAAGAGATCACAAAATTTATTAGAGAAATATAAGTTTCTCTAATAATACTAACATTTTCATAACTTCAAAATATAAAACTGTGTAGATTATTCACATCCTTTGCTATTTAATTGCTATTTATTAATAATTCGTTTACCATTTAAGACAAAAAATATATAATCAATAGATTAAACTACAAAAAAGGAAGCCGAATGTCTAACGAAACTAACAGACGTGATTTTCTAGGATATACATTTGCTGCAGTTGCTGCAGTTGGTGGTGCTGCATCTTTAGTGGGTATGAAGAAAGTTTGGGATCCACTACCTAGCGTACTAGCTGGTGGATTCACTAAATTTGATTTATCAACATTAAAAGCAGGAACTCCTGAGATTATAACATGGAGAGGTAAACCAATCTTTGTTCTTAAAAAAACAAAAGATATGGAAGCAAGTGAAAGAGATTTAGTAATTGGTGATGATAGATTTACTGTTGTTATTGGATTATGTACTCACTTAGGATGTATTCCAGCTTGGAAGAAAACTATGTGGAAATGTGCATGTCACGGTGGAGAATTTACAGCATCTGCTAAAAACGTGTTTGGACCTCCTCCAAGACCACTAGATTTAGCTCCATTTAGCGTTTCTGGAACAACTATCACTTTAGGTGAAGATGGTCCTGAATATCAAAAAATGCTAACTGCAGTGATATAAGGAGTAGTTATGGCAAAATTTGAAAAAGCAAATTCTGTAGGTGAATGGTTAGACCAAAGATTAAATACTACAGCTTTAAATAAAGTTCTTATGACAGAATACTGGATTCCAAAAGATATTAACTTCTTATGGGCAATGGGTGTTCTTTTAGCAACTACATTTGGTATTTTAATAATCTCTGGATTATTCTTAATGATGTACTACAAACCAGATGTAAACTTAGCATTTGATTCAGTTAACTATACAATTATGCAAGAAGTTGCATTTGGTTGGTTATTTAGACACATGCACGGTGTTGCAGCTTCAGTTGTATTCTTAATTATCTATATTCACATGTTTACAGGAATCTATTATGGTTCTTATAAACAAGGTAGAGAGATGATTTGGATTTCAGGTATGTTATTATTTATGACATTCTCTGCTGCTGGATTCTCTGGATATATGTTACCATGGGGACAAATGTCTTACTGGGCTGCTATGGTTATTACTAACCTATTTGGTGGAGTTCCATTTATTGGTGATGAATTAGTTATTTGGATTAGAGGTGACTTTAACGTTGCTGATGCTACATTAACTAGATTCTTTATGTTACACGTATTCTTATTACCTATTACTATTATGGGTATTATTGGATTACACTTCTATACATTAAGAATTCCTCACGTTAATAACCAAAATTCTGAAGAAATTGATTTTGATGCTGAAGCTGAAAAATATTTATCTGGAAATAAAAAAGAATCAAAAGTTATTCCTTTCTGGCCAATCTTTATTTCTAAAGATTTAGCTGTATTAGGTATTTTCTTATTATTCTATTTCTATTTAGTATTCTTCCATTATAACTTTGCAATGGACCCTGTTAACTTTGACCCTGCAGATGCTATGCAAACACCTGCACATATTTACCCTGAGTGGTATTTCTTATGGTCATATGAAGTATTAAGAGGATTCTTCTTTGATGTTGGACCTATGAAAGCATTTGATATTGGATTAATTGCATTTGCATTTGCAAACGTTATTTTCTTATTATTACCATGGTTAGATAGAGATCCAAAAATCTTACCAGCACATAGAAGACCAAAATTCTTCATTTGGTTCTGGATTTTAATGGTTGACTTAATTATATTAACAATTTGGGGTAAATTACCTCCAACAGGTATTAATGCATGGATTGGATTCGCATCATCTATGGTATTTATTACTTTATTCTTAATCTTACCATTTGTTTCAAAATCAGATGCTAAAAAAAGAGGAGATGCGTAATGAGAGAATTAAAAATATTAGCAGTAGTAGTAGCTTTAACGCTAGTAACTTACTGGGGAGTTGAGCCATTTGCTCACTCTCAAATGCACCCAAAAGTAGCTCCAGCTGATTTTGAATTTAAAGATTTAACAGCTCAAACTGAAGCTGTTGAAGCATTAAAAGGTGATGTTGCTAATGGTCAAATTTTAGTAACTTCAAATTGTACAGCTTGTCACTCAATTGAGTCTCAAGGTTTCCCAAAAGTTATGGATAATGCTAGCTCAGCTGCAGCTTATGGTGTTACTCCTCCAGATTTAGGAACAGCTGGTAAAATCTATAATGATAGATATTTAGCTGCGTTCATTCAAGACCCAGCAACTGCTTCTCAAACTTCACACAAGTTTGTAGATGGTAAAGTTCATCCAATGCCTTCATATAACTGGATGCAACCACAAGAGATTGCTGATATGATTGCATATTTAAAATCTATTGCACCTGCTGAAATGACAAATAAAGAAGTTTATTCTGACTCTTGTCAAAGATGTCATGGTATTAAATATGGTGATATGTTAAATGGAACAATGGCTTCATTTACACCTAATGATGATATCAAAAAATATATGGGTAAATTACCACCTGACTTATCTCAAATGATTAGATCAAGAGGACACCATTATTTAGAAACATTTATTAATGCTCCTCAAAAACACTTAGAAGGTACTGCTATGCCTAGAGTTGGTCTAAATGAAGAAGCTCAAGCTCAAGTTATTGCATACTTAGAAGAAGTTGGTGATTCTAAAAAAGATGAAAGAAATGAATTAGGACCTAAATTCTTAATTTACTTAGTAATCTTTGCTATCTTTGCATGGTTATGGAAATCAAGCAAATGGAGAGAAGTTCATTAAGAACTTCTCTTAAAAGATTAAGATTTAATATT
>JALRJW010000348.1 GCA_023268955.1 Aliarcobacter sp.
AGTCAGGAAAAACCATTAATTTATTTTGACAATAATATTGCAGGTAGTATTCAGCTTGTAAAAGCTATGGAAAAAGCAGGTGTATTTACTCTCGTATTTAGTTCATCAGCAACAGTTTATGATGAGATCAATATATCCGAAATTCGCTACTCATAATGCCCATACATTGTCTGCAATAAATTACTTAGGAGAAAATAAAAATTATGAATTTCAACGACTCTTTGGCATGGGAGAACTTTTATATAAATGTGCTGAAAATGTTCTAAATGATCAACATCACACTTCTATATACGCACCAATAGGCCAATATAAAGATCTGCTTCCATATCTTGTCAGAAGGCTACTAGAAAATGGAGCAAATAGTTCTTTTATTAATAGGCTTCTTGATCCAGATACAGATGCAAAATGGTTGGCAGCAGGACCGGATAAAAAAATTGAAAATGAAAGGAAAGATATCCCCCTTCCATGTAACATATTCACCAATAGAAAAAACTCAAAAGGATTAGATATATCTGAAATGGATAATCTTGACACTATTAAAACTGAAATTAGTAAATTTAAGAATCAGTCCGTGAATGCTGTATCTATTTATCAAAATAGAGCAGACGATGGGTCAAAAAAACATGATATCTTTTCACTTGCTGATGGTGTTTGCATTGGAAGTGTATGTTATGACAATCATACTCTCATCAAAGAATCGCTTGAAGCTAAAACTGATTTAAATTGGCCTAAGGTTGATGTAAAGCAAAGAGCTCAAATATTACAAGCTATATCAAATGAACTAGAATCCAACCCTTATCAATTAATCTATTATTTGATGCATGAGGCTGGCAAGACTATTCAAAATTCTATAGATGAGATTAGAGAAGCTGTAGATTTTCTTAGATATTACTCGAATCAAATGATTGAACTAGAAGAAAGAGATGGAAAGCTTGATGGACCTACTGGTGAAGAAAATATTCTTACTTATGGACCAAAAGGTCACATTGTCTGTATTAGTCCATGGAACTTTCCCGTTGCGATCCTGATAGGACAAATTAGTGCTGCTTTAATAACTGGAAATAAAGTTACACTAAAACCTTCTGAACATACTTCAATATTAGGTTTCTTAGTAGTCAATATATTTCATAAAAATGGTGTGCCTGTTGATGCGCTAGAATTAATTTTAGGTGACGGTCTTTATGGTGATTTATTATCAAAATTAAATAATATTAACGGAATTGCTTTTACTGGATCTCTTCAAACAGCAAAAAAAATTCAAACCAATCTCAATGATAGTCAAAAAGAAATATTGCCTCTCATTGCTGAAACAGGTGGAATTAATGCAATGATTGTTGATTCAAGCGCCCTTCTTGAACAGGCAACTGATGATATTGTTCGATCAGCTTTTGATAGTGCCGGCCAAAGGTGTTCAGCATTAAGGGTTTTATGCATTCAAGACGACATCTATGATGATTTATTAGAAATGATTAAGGGTAATATGCGAGAATTAAAAATTGGTAATCCTGAGAAATTAGATACTGATATTGGTCCAATCATTAATCAAACTGCAAAAGATAAACTTGAGGCTTATATAACAACAAAAAGCAAAGCAGGTTTTGCTATCTACCAATCAAGCTTAGATTCTATGGAACAGCATATATCACCCACGATAATTGAAATAGGCTCATTGAATGATTTGAAAGAAGAGCAATTTGGGCCGATACTTCATGTCCTTAAATTTAAATCCTCAGAAATTGATAACTTGATACAAGATATAAATAATACTGGATATGGTTTAACTATAGGTATTCATACAAGAATTGAATCTAGAGCAGATGCATTTAGTCAAAGATGTAATATCGGCAATGTCTATATAAATAGAGATATTGTTGGTGCAGTTGTTGGATCTCAGCCTTTTGGTGGCCGTGGACTATCTGGTAGTGGATTTAAAGCCGGGGGACCAAACTATTTAATACAATTCTTAAATGAAAAAGTTGTGTCTAAAAATTCAGTTGCATTCGGGGGCAATGCTGAACTACTCAATATTCAAGAAGACTAATGGTTGGTTTTAAAAAAGTTCCTACAAAGGCAGTTTTATCAATTTTCCTATTATCGATTGTTTTGGTTTTATTATTGTATGTAGACTTTTCAACAGACGAATCTCTTCCTGAAGAAATAATTGAAACAACAGAAAATTTAGAAAAAAAACCTACAGACGTCTTAAGTTATAAAATTCATACGGTGAAAAATGGAGAAAACTTATCCATTATTTTTGAGGATTTTAATGTACCCCTCAATACGGCATATAGAATTTTTAGATTAGATAGCAAAAAATTACTGTCAAAAATTAAAACTACTACAAATGGAGTAAATATTGCTTTATTTGATATATGAACATTTGATGTTTTTGTTTGACTTTTTTGGGGAGATAAAACATAAAATGGTTGTATAAATAAAACTAAACCAACTATTGTTAAAACTATCCATGAAATATTCCACGTAAAGTAATTAAGAGTAAATCTTGCTATTAAATCAGAACTAGACAACGCAATTCCAATTCCTGCAAAATATATACCCATAGCTTTTGTTTTATCTTCAAAATTTAGTTTCATCATAACAATAGCAGCACCAACAACTAAAAGCATAGCTGAACCAAATCCAGCTACTATTCTTGAAAACAACCAAACAAATTCATTTGTGCTTATACCCATTAAAAAAGTTGTAAATATACATAATATAAGCCCTATTCTAAAGAGCTTTATTTTTAGATTAAAATCTTTAATAAAAATAGCTAATATAGCCCCACTTAAATATCCCACATAATTTATTGAAGCTAAAACACCTGAAAAATTCAAAGATAAAACCTTATCATCAAGCATATAAGGAAGAAGTGAGGTATAAGAAAATCTTGCAATTCCCACCCCTATAAAAAGACTTATGATACCAGCGATTATTACACTAATATTTGAGTTTTGATTAAATAAAATATTTTTCAAAAAAGAACCTTGTGTTATTTGTAAAAAGAATTATAGTGAAAAATTAGATATAAAAAAAGGAAAAGTAAAATGGCCTTTTTACTCTTCCTTGTGTTGTGACTGCGTATATTTAAATTAGTAAAATGATTATAACTATCATTAATAGCAATAAACTAGCAAATAAATAAATTTAACAGTTTATTAGTAAATATTGGTTAAAATCCATAAATTATATGGAGGACTAATTGTACTCAAAAGAGCTTCAATCTATTGCAAAATCAAACCGTTTTAGAACTAGAGATATCTTCGATGAAAGCCTAGTAGACCTTGCTTCAAATGATTATTTAGGACTTGCTTCAAAGAAATCACTTCTTAAAAAAAGTTACAATTCGTTACTAAAAAATAAATATCATTCTCCAAAAGCTTCTATGCTTGTAAATGGATATTCTAAAATTCATGAAAAATTTGAAAAGAAATTAGCAAAAATAAATGGTTTTGAATCAGGAATTTGCGTTGGGTCAGGTTTTTTAGCAAATATTTCTTTAATTGAAGCACTTGTTAGAAACAACGACACACTTTTTATTGATGAAGATTATCATGCAAGTGGAATTTTAGCAACTAAACTTCTAAGACCTGAACAAGTTGTGATTTTCAAACACAATGATTCAAATGATTTAAAACAAAAACTTGAACAAAATACAAGAAGTGGAAGAAATATTATAGCAATTGAAGGAGTTTATTCTATGGAAGGTGATATTGCACCTTTAGAGATTTTTAAAATTGCTGATAAAAAAGAGTGTTTATTAGTTATAGATGAAGCTCATAGCTCAGGTGTAATTGGAAATAATCTTCTAGGAATTTATGATTATTACAATATCAAAATAAAACCTAATCACATAAAAATGGGAACTTTAGGAAAAGCATATGGTTCTTATGGTGCTTATATTTTGGCTTCAAAGCAGATTATTGATTTTTTAACTAATAGAGCAAAACCAATTATTTACTCAACTGCTCCATCAAATTTTGATATAGCTTTAGGATATGAAAGTTTAAAATATATAATTAAACACAAGAAAAAATTAAAAACTAAAATTGAAAAGAAACTAAAAATCATAAAAGAGATTTTAGGAATTGATTCAAAAAGTTTGATTATTCCAATAAAAATTGGTGATAATAAAAAAGTAAAAGATATTCAAAAAGAGCTTTTAAAGCTAGGATTTATTGTTGGAGCAATTAGGCAGCCAACAGTAAAAATTGCAATAATCAGACTTATTGCAAAAATTGATGTTACAAATAAACAGTTAAAAACTGTTTGTGAAACTTTAAAAAAATATACGCAAGAAGAAAAATGATAATTAAAGATTTAATTAAAGGTCATCAACAATTCAAAGAAAATCAAAGTGATGATTTTAAAGAAGAGTTAAAAAGACTTGTAAAAGAGGGACAAAAACCAGAAGTTTTATTTATTGGTTGTTCTGATTCAAGGGTTACACCTGATTTAATGCTAGGAACAAAGCCAGGTGATATGTTTATTTTAAGAAATGTTGGAAATTTTATTCCACCATATAAACATGATGAAGATTTCCATGGAAGCGCCGCTGCTATTCAATTTGCAGTTTCCGTTTTAAAGGTTAA
>JALRJW010000362.1 GCA_023268955.1 Aliarcobacter sp.
GCAATTTTAATCTCAGTCATTCTGCAAAATTTCATTGTTTTTGCATATCTATCAGGATCAAATTTACCTTCTTTATCCCTTGCTCCATATAATCCTGAACTTATTTGAAATATAATATCAGGCATATCTTTTGGAACATCATTAGGGAAATCTTCAAGAGGAGCATCCCAATTTACTCTATGGAAAAGTTCTGATTTAGTATCAAATACATAAGTTTCAGCTTCAGGATCTTTACCAAAAACTGATTTTCTATATGCGTCTGCTGCTAGTGCTCCATTAAAGAAAAACTCTACAACTCTTTTTATTTTTTTTGAAAAACCAGTACCGTGAATTACTTTCATATATTTTTCATTGTAGTCTTTATGGGTTATGAAAAAATTTGAAGTTAAACTTCCCTCCCCTGTATTTATAGGAAAACCACCCATATGCGCACCATGAACAAATGCTCTAGTTCCTTCAGGAGAAATAGAACCATCACTCATAGCACTTCTTGAAATAATTGAATTAGAAACAAATGGTTTTTTTCTATTTTCACCAAAAGTTACACTAAAATCCTTATCAACTTCTTCTTCATTTAAAACAAAATTTGCATGTCTAATCATAAATTTTGGTTTAGGTAAAGGTTGTGAAGGAGAAAATGAAGCATAATTTGGTAAATCCCTACAAGCTTTATTTACCCAATCAAGCTTATCCTTTGATTCATAAAAATTTTCATCACCAAAATATTGTCTAAATGGTTCTCTTAGTTCCTCTAAAAGAAATCGTAAACGCCCTATTATAGGATAATTAACTAAAAGTTGATGATCCCTTTGAACATATTTGTCATGTACATACCACGCAAGCATAATAAGCACAAAACCCCCAACAAAAAACTCAAGATACAATAAAAAAATATCCATATCCCTCTCCTTGTGTTACTATTTTTTTGAAGAGACTAATAATCCACTCGTTACGATTAAAATTATACCTAAACAAATCCAAATGTCAGGAAATGCATCACCTAAAAATATTCCTAAAATAATAGAAAAAGCAATATTACTATATGAAACAGTAGCAACTATTCCAGCTTTTGCATATGCATAAGATTTTGTCATGAATATTTGAGCATAGGTAGCAAATAAACCTAATAAAACTATATAAAACCAATCCATACCACTAGGCATGACAAATTTTGCAAATAAAAAATCTAAATTTTCATTTGTGTAAAATTCTCCAATAATAAGCAAAATCATAGGACCAACAGTTCCTATTGTCATAAAAGATAAAACTATAGCTCTAGTGTCATAATATTTTCTAAGTTCACGCACAGATGTATAAGCCAATCCAGCCCCAACTCCACATAATATTCCTAAATAATCTGTTTTATCTAAATTTGAACCATCAAATTTTGTTATGAATAAAATTCCAATAAATCCTACAAAAACACCAAGCCAACCTTTAAATCCAAGTTTTTCTTTTACAAATATATATGCAAAAATTGCTGTAAAAATAGTTGATGTTTTTGAAAAAGTCATAGCTTCACCTAAAGATATATTTGCAATATTATAAAAGAAAAAAAGTAATGCAACAAATCCAGCTATTCCCCTAAAAATCAAAAGCCAAACTTTACCTCCAACTTGTACAAGAGGAGATCTATAAATTGAAAATAAAATTAATGCAACACCAAAAACATTTCTAAAAAACACTACTTCAATTGAACTCATTGAGTTACTTAAGCCTTTTGCTGCTGCTCCCATAAAAGCAAATAGCAAAGAAGCAATTATCATATATTGAATACCTTTTTTTACATTTTCTTCAACCACTAAAAACCTTTTTAAATATTTAATAAAATTATTATAAAAACGCGATTATATAGAGATGATAGTTAAATGTTTATTATTAATAGTTGCAAAAGTATTATTTGGGCAACTTTAGGATAGAATAATTTTTTTAAATTTAGGTCTAGGAAAATTATGAAATATTTGAAAATCAATGGTAACAAAGAAATTAGTGGTGAAATATCAATCTCTGGGGCAAAAAATGCAGCTCTTCCTTTAATAGCTGCAACTATTCTTTCTAAAAATGAATTAGTAATTGATAACTTACCAGATGTAGTTGATATCAACACTTTTTTAAAATTAATTGATATGCTTGGTGGTAGTTTTGAAAAAGATTCTTCAAAAAGTGCAACAGCAGTAAAAATAAACACTGCAAATATAAATAATACTACTGCAACCTATGATATTGTAAAAACAATGAGAGCATCAATTTTAGTTTTAGGACCTTTATTATCAAGATTTGGAAAATGTGAAGTTTCTTTACCTGGTGGCTGTGCTATTGGGCAAAGACCTGTAGATTTACACCTAAAAGCTATGGAGCAAATGGGTGCTGTAATTGAAATTAATCATGGATATATTAAAGCTACTGCTCCAAATGGTTTAAAAGGGGCAAAAATAGTATTTGACAAAGTTACAGTTGGTGGAACTGAAAATGCTGTAATGGCAGCTTCTATGGCAAAGGGAACTACAACAATTGTAAATGCTGCAAAAGAGCCTGAAATTGTTCAATTATGTGAAATAATTAGAGACGCTGGTGTTAGTGTTGAAGGAATTGGAACTTCAAAAATCATAATTGAAGGAACAAATGGAAAACTTTTAGATATGCAAAATTTTTCTGTAATTCCTGATAGAATTGAAGCTGGAACTTATATGTGTGCAGCTGCTATTTGCAACAAAAAATTAAAAATCAACAATATAATGCCCCAACACCTTGAAGCTGTAGTTTCAAAACTTGAAGAGATGAATTTCGAAGTGCTTCAAGATGAAACATCAATTACGATTTTACCTACGACTGAAATTAAACCTGTAAACATAATAACTAGTGAATATCCAGGCTTTCCTACAGATATGCAAGCTCAATTTATGGCCTTAGCAACCCAAGCAAATGGAACAAGCACTATTGATGAAAGATTATTTGAAAATAGATTTATGCATGTTAGTGAACTAGCAAGAATGGGTGCTGAAATTCATTTAAATGGAAATATTGCATCTATTAAAGGAAATGCAAAACTTTTTGGTGCAGATGTAATGGCAACAGATTTAAGAGCATCTTCAGCTCTTGTTTTAGCGGCTCTTGTAGCAGATGGTGAAACAAATATTCATAGAATTTATCACCTTGATAGAGGTTATGAAGATTTAGAAGGGAAACTAACAAAAATAGGTGTTGATGTAAAAAGGTTTACAGAATAGGACACCTAAAACTATAATCTCTTAAAAAAAGAGTAATTTTAATTTATTTAAGTGATTATTTAATATTATAAATCAAAATTTAAACTAAATATTTAAACCCATAAGTTTAAAAAATTAAAAGGCAATTTAAAAATGAAATTAGAAATATCTCTATTCAGATTTGACAAAGACTCTGATTATTTACCTTATTACACTAAACACTTTATTAAAATCAATCACGAACAAACTATTTTAGATTTATTAAAAACTTGTGATATTGAAAAAAATCTTAAATTCAAAGATAGTGCAGATTTTGATTTGGTAGTTAATGGTATTTTTGTAAAAGGTTCTAATTTAATAGTTGATATAGTAAACAAAGTTGGAAAAGATTTGACAATTGAACCTATTTCAATTAGAAGAGCAGTTAAAGATTTTATTATAAATGATGATGATTTCCAAGAAAAAATATCTTTTATTGATGCTTTTGTTGATGTTGAACATAAAGAAACATATCAAAAACTAAAAAGATATTATTATGCATCTGAAACATTAAATCATGAGTACAATTATATTGGCGATAGTGTTTTAATTTTAGCTGCTGATATTATTAAAAACAATAAAGCAGTTGAAAAAGATTTATTAAAAAAATTATCTACACATGAAGTTGGTGCTGCTTTTCATACAACTTTAGAAAATAGAATTTTACATTTTGATATTCAAATTGAAGAAGATATCAAAAACCTTCAAAAAAAATTAGGAATCTATGATGAAATTGAAAATCAAAATTTTAGACTAGAAAGTACATTAATAATTAACTTTGGTTATTTCCATGAAAAATATGAAATCAAACATGATTTCAAAGATTTTAATATTGCTTATTACAATTCAAATGAAAATCAACAAGCTAGTGAATTATTAAGTCAATTAAATGCTAAAAAAGTAAATTATGAAACAGCTAATTTGCCTTTAGCTAGAAATACTTACAATGCAAATAATTACTCCCCTTTCCTACCATTTGACACCAATGAAAATTTGAACGTCATCATAAAATATTAATTTTTAAAAATGATTGTCAGAAAAAAATTGGTCCTGTCACAATGCTCCTGTCCCCACGCTCCCA